>JAHCKF010000205.1 GCA_026125925.1 Pseudolabrys sp. | reverse complement strand
CAGGTAGCCCCGCGCCAGCTTGTGTTCGCCCTGTGCTCCAGCCTCGACCCAGCGCAATTTGTGCCGGATGGCATAATCGATGGCCTGGTAGTAGCAGACCTCGAAATGCAGAAACGGGTGGTGCTCGATGGCGCCCCAGTTGCGCCCGTACAGCGTGTCGGCGCCGAGAAAGTTGATGGCGCCGGCGATGTAGCGGCCGGCGCGCCTGGCCATCACCAGTACGATACGATCGGCCATGCGCTCGCCGATCAGCGAGAAGAATTCGCGCGTCAGGTACGGGCTGCCCCATTTGCGCGACCCGGTGTCCATGTAGAAGGCGAAGAAGGCATCCCACGCGTCCTCGGTCAGGTCCTTCCCGGTCAGCCATTCGATCTCGATGCCGGGCGACAGCGCTTCCTTGCGCTCGCGGCGGATGGTCTTGCGCTTGCGCGAGGAGAGCTGGGCGAGGAAGTCGTCGAAGGTGGCATAGCCCGGGTTCTCGAAGTGGAACTGCTGGTCGGTGCGTTGCAGATAGCCGCGCTCGCCGAGCATCCGCCATTCCGGCTCGGTGCAGAAAGTGACGTGGGCCGACGAGAGGTCGTTGGCATCGGTGAGCTTGGCCAGCGCCTCGGCCAGTGCGTCGCGGATGCCGGCGGCCTGCGGTCCGGGGCGGGCGAGGAGGCGGGGCCCGGTCACTGGTGTGAAGGGCACCGACACCTGGAGCTTGGGGTAGTAGTCGCCGCCGGCGCGTTCGAAGGCGTCGGCCCAGCCTTGGTCGAACACGTATTCACCCCGCGAGTGGCTCTTCACGTAGCAAGGCGCGGCGCCCAGCAGGCGGCCTTTCGGCGTCTCAGCGATCAGGTAGCGGGGTTGCCAGCCGGTCCGGCCGCCGACGCAGCGAGCCTGTTCAAGAGACAGAAGAAAATCGTGTGAAACGAAAGGGTTGCCGATTAATCCTCGTGTTGATAACTCTGGGGATAACTTATCCTCACAATTCACATGAAGTGCTGGCTTTTCCTCATCCGGATTGTGGACAAGCCTCGGATCGCCGGCCCCTGTGGGAAAACCTTTGTCCACCGGCTGTGGAAATGTGGATGAGCCGCCAGCGGGATTTCCAAGCTGCCCGGCGCAAGCATCCCAATCCTCAGCGGAAATCTCCGTCAGACTGGGCACCATACGGATCCGGATATCGTGGTCGGCCATTGCGAAACGTCGGGTGCGTTAAATGGAGCCTGTGGATGGCGCGGCCACCCTGTGGATTGGCGACCGAGGGCCGCGGCGAAACCGGGGCCGCCCCGGACTTACGGGCAGACGATGATCGCGTAGCCGGTCGGACCTTCCCAGGTTTCTTCGTTCACAGCATGGCAGCCGGGCGGCAGCGGCCGGCAGCCCGCCTTGGTGCAGACGATGTCGCCGGGCCGGTACTGCTCGCGCACGTCACCGCGGCTGCGTTCGACCGGCGGCTTGGCGTGTGCTGCGTGGGTCGTTTGGGCTGCGGCGACGGCCCATGGCACAGCGGCGCCGGCAATCATGACGCAGGCAAGGCTGAAGGGGAGAAGGCGCATGAGCGGTCCTTAACTTGGGGCGGACATCCGGTGTCCCAAAAGACTGACCGCATCCCGCCCGCCCAGTCTAGGCCGGTCCGGCTGTTTCGGCGATCACGGCGCCGTCAGGAGCCAAGTCAGGGCCAAGCCGGTTCCGTGCGCCGATAAGGCGGCGCGCCCGACTGACAGGCGCGCCACCGGCATTACCGTTATCGCGATGTCAGTTGCTTCGCGATGTCGGAGGCCTCACGGGCAGACGATAACCGAATAGCCCGGCTCCGTGCCGGCCTGCGGCGCGCTGTGACAGGAGGACGGCATCGGTTTGCAGCCGGCCTTGGTGCAGGCGACCCCATCGGTGAACCCGGCAGGAGCCTGCGCGCGGGCCTGGACTGCGGTGTGACGGGCGTGGTGCGTCTTCGCCGACGCGGCGAAGGCGGAGTGTGCGGGGAATGACAGGGCTGCCGCCAGAGCGAGGGCATACAGGGCGACAGCGTCAGCGCGGACAGCACGGCGATACACGTTCTGCATTTCACGTCTCATGTTTTTGAAAGTTGAACGCGCACCACGTTTTCGACGTGATGCGGTCTTGCCCCTGCCGTGGAGTTGGGGGCTCACGCCATTTTGACCATGTCGAATTCGGAAGGGCAGGTGCGCTTAATCAGCGGCAGACGACAACGTCGTATCCGCTCGGCAAACCGTCCCAGCGATAGCCGGTTTGCGGACGGCAATTGCGCGGAATAGGGCGGCATCCGAACTCGGTGCAGGCGATCTGCCCGCCGCCGCCGCGCTGGGGGCGATAGTCCTTTACGGGCTTTTTCTTTTTATTCACGGAGCGTTGATGCGATGTTTGCGCGCTCGCGCTATCGAGCGGAATTACGACGGCGGCCGCAATGCCGATTGCAAGTGCTGCAGTGATGGTCTGACGCCAGCGCATATCGCGACAACCTTCATCTCAACCTTGAGTTCCGGATTTTGTCATCGGGCGGTCGCCAGCGCCGGACAATCTGGAGGGTCATATCGGACGAAAGCCCTCGAAAATCATCTGATCGGCATGGCGGGCGGCGCGCTCGCGGTCTGCGGCGCTGCGCACGGTCCAGGTCAGTAGCGGCAGGCCGCACAGGTGCCGCGCCAGCCACGGCGCCGCCGCCGGCAGGTCCTTGACCGAATAGGCGACGAACTGCGGCCGGCTCGACGGCGCATGCAGGAAGTACGCGAGACTGCGTTTCATCGCCGGCGACAGCGCGTCCCATTCGTGATGGGTGTAATACCGCTCGGCAACGATGCCGCGGGTGAGGTCGGGCGCCAGGCTGCGCAAGGCAGTGACCGGCGCAGGGTCGAACGACATCGCCGCGACCGGACCGCGATAGCCGGCGAGAACGTCTGCGACGCGGCGGGTGAGCCGCGGGTCGCCGTCGAAACGGCTCTTGATCTCGATCAGCAGCGGCACGCGGCCGCCGACCAAATCGCAGAGTTCGCCCAGCGTCAGCATGCGGTCGGCTGTCGCCCTGAAGATCACGGCTTTGAGCGCTGCCGCGTTTTGGCTTGCGAGCGAAGCGGAGCCCTCGGTGAGGCGGCCGAGCGCGTCGTCGTGATGCACCATGGCTTCGCCGTCGGCGCTCACCTGCACGTCGCACTCGATACCGTAATAGCCGGCGATAGCGGCCGTGAAGGCGGACGCCGTGTTCTCGATGACGCCGGCCGCGACGTCATGCAGGCCGCGATGGGCGATCGGCCGTTCAATGAGCCAATCGAGCCGGGCCATGGTCTTCAGCCGACTTCGAACAGGCCTTCGACCTCGACCGCGGCATGGGCCGGCAGCGCCGAGACGCCGACGGTGGAGCGGGCGTGGCGGCCCTTGTCGCCGAACACCTCGACCATCAGGTCGGAGGCGCCGTTCATTACCTTCGGACCATCGGCATAGCCCGGCGCCGAATTGATGAAGCCGCCGAGGCGGACCACGCGGACCACCTTGTCAAGATCGCCGACGGCGGCTTTGACTTGGGCGATGAGATTGATGGCGCAGGCCCGCGCCGCCTTCTGGCCGTCTTCCAGCGACACCGCGCCGCCGAGCTGGCCGGTCGCCACCAGCTTGCCTTCGTCGCCGAAACAGAGCTGGCCCGATACGGTGATCAGATTGCCGCTACGAACTGTCGCAACATAGTTGGCAATCGGCGCCGCCGGCGTCGGCAAGGTGATTCCGAGATCAGTGAGCTTCTTGTCGATGGTGCCGGCCATAAGGTCTTTCCTTTCGCGGAGGGGTAGGATTGAGCGGCGAAGTCTTGCGGGCCATGAAGTCTTGGCCGATTGGCCCTCGGCGCGCAAGGCGGGCCGGGAGGCCGGGGATCGGTTGAATGGAGCAGGGGACGCGCCTCGTTATTGCCCCTATCATCGCGCCTCATCGCGCCGCATTTGTCGCCAAGGTTGAGCATGAAAACCAGTCCCTACGCCGTCGCCCCCCCGATCCTTGCCGTTCTCGCGGTACTGTGTTTGACCGGTTCTCTCGACGGGCCGGCAGGCGCCGCCCCGATCGCGGCGCCGGTCCCGAACAGCGAGGCGGCCAAGCCCGTCGTGCTCGCCTCGCACCGCGCCGTCTACGACCTCAAGCTGGCCCAATCGAGTGGCGCCCGCGGCGTCCAGGCGGTGCGCGGCCGCATTCTCTACGACTTCTCCGGCAGCGCTTGCGAAGGCTATGAGCTGAATTTCCGCCAGGTCTCCGAGCTCGACTCGGGCGAGGGCAAGACGGTGTTGAGCGATCTGCGTTCGACCACCTGGGAGAACAACGACGCCAGCAAATTCCGCTTCAACTCGGAAAACCTGATCAACGACAAGACCACCGATACGGTCGATGGCAGCGCCGAGCGCAAGGCGTCCGCCGTGTCGGTCGATCTCAAACAGCCGAAGGACAAGACCTTCACGGTGCCGGCCGATGTGGTGTTTCCGACCGAGCACATGCGCCGCATTGTCGAAGCGGCGCGGGCCGGCAAGACCATCCTTGAGTTTCCGGTCTATGACGGCTCAGAGTCCGGCGAGAAGCTCTACAACACGCTGACCGTGATCGGTCAGCCGATCGATCCGGCCAAGCATCCGGTAACCGACGCGGGCGCCAAGATCCCCGCGCTTGCCGGCATGACGCGCTGGCCGGTGACGATCAGCTATTTCGAGAAGAAGAGCGCGGAGGCCGAGCAAAAGGGCGAGCAGACGCCGGTCTATTCCATCGCCTTCGAGCTTTACGACAACGGCATCTCGCGGGCGCTGACGCTGTATTACAGCGACTTCTCCATCAAGGGAGACCTGACGTCGCTGGAGCTGAAGAAGGAGAAGGCGTGTAAGTGAGGGACTTGTCCCCGACGCAATGCAGCGAAGCGGTGCATTGCAGAGCCGGGACCGTTACATGCGCTGTGTTTCGGGCGGTCCCGGTTCTGCTGCGCACCGTTGCGCTTCGCTCCACGCTGCGCCGCGCCCGGGACAAGTCAAACTCACTCTTCCTCGATCGCCAGACCCTTCACCACGGCGGCCTTGCCGAACTTCTCGCGGAGTTTATCGACCGCGTGCTCAGCGAGCGCGCCGCGGCGGTCGATGAGATCCGACAGGTCTTCGCCGATGGCGTCCTCCAGACTGCTGACGCCGATACCGATGAGACGGTAACGGGTGCCGCCGACCTCGTTGCGCAGCATGTCGCGGCCGGCGGCGAAGATGCGGCCGGCGAGCTGGGTCGGCGCGGACAGCGAGCGGGCGCGGGTGCGGATCTTGAAGTCCGCGCTCTTGAGCTTGAGCGTGACGGTGGAGCCCGCCAGATGCGCCGCCTTGAGGCGAGCCGACACCTTTTCGGTCAGTTCCCACAACGTCAGCTCCAGCGGACGAAAGTCGCTGATGTCGGTGTTGAACGTCGTCTCCGACGACACGCTCTTGGTCTCGCGTTCCGGATCGACCTTGCGGGTATCGAGACCGCGCGCCAGCCGCGACAGCCGCAGGCCTTCCTCGCCGTAGCGGCGCATCAGGTCGCGCTCGTCGGCGCGCTGCAGGTCGGCGATGGTGCGGAAGCCGTCGGAGGCAAGCTTGGCGGCGCTGACCGCGCCGACGCCGTAGATGAAACCGACGGGGCGAGGGGCGAGAAACGCGGTCGCCTCGGCCGGGCTGATGACGGCAAAGCCGCGCGGCTTGTCGAGATCGGAGGCGATCTTGGCGAGAAACTTATTGGCCGACAGGCCGATCGACACCGTGATGCCGATGTCGCGCTCGATATCGCGGGCAAGCCGCGCCAGCACCTTGGCGGCGCTCATGCCGTGCAGGCGCTCGGTGCCGGTGAGGTCGAGAAAGGCTTCGTCGATCGACAACGGCTCGACAAGCGGCGTCAGCGCCAGCATGGCGGCGCGGACCTGGCGGCCGACCGCGACATACTTCGCCATGTTCGGTTTGAGCACGGTGGCGTGCGGGCACAGGCTCATCGCCTGGAACATCGGCATCGCCGAGCGCACGCCATAGGTGCGGGCGATGTAGCAGCAGGTCGAGACCACGCCGCGCTTGCCGCCGCCGATGATCAGCGGCTTGTCCGCGAGCGAGGGGTCGTCGCGCTTTTCGATCGTGGCGTAGAAGGCGTCGCAGTCGATATGCGCGACCGTCAGCGTCGCCAGATCCGCATGACGCAGGAGCCGCGGCGAGCCGCAGGCCGGACAGCGGTTCGCCGTCTCGGCCGTGTCGGTCAGGCAATCGCGGCAGAACGCGGTCACGGGATTTCGCGCTCCCAGGGCTGGCCGCCGAGCGCGGTGTGGGCGCGGAAGATGTCGTCCGGCGCGCAGGACGCGGCGGACGTGAATTCGCGCGCCATGGCCTCGTCGGAGGCGAGATAAGCCAGCACGCCGGCGAGGAAGCCGGGCGAGCCCGCCGCCTCGCGAATCCCGGCCGGATCGAGCCCGGTGACCGAGAAGAAGCGGGTTAACCTTTCGGAATCTTCAGCAAGGAAGCCAAGTGCTTGAATCGCAAGCGCTTCTGCGGCTTCCGGCGGCATGGCGCGGGGGCCTTTCATCGATCGGGTTTGCCTTTCCGTAACAAATCGCGACTAACGTCGAAGGTGGATCATAGCCCACCGGCGCGGCCGTTCGGATGCCGCGACA
>JAHCKF010000204.1 GCA_026125925.1 Pseudolabrys sp. | reverse complement strand
GCCGATGCCGCCGAGCGCGTGCGCCGCCGCATCAAGACGCGCGTCGAGATCCCGGATTTCACCGGCCGCCGCGACGAGATCGGCGAACTGTCCGGCGCGCTGCGCGACATGACCAACGCGCTGTATAGCCGCATCGAGGCGATCGAGAGCTTCGCCGCCGACGTCTCGCACGAACTCAAGAATCCGCTGACGTCGCTGCGCTCCGCGGTCGAGACGCTGCCGATGGCCAAGACCGACACCAACCGCAAGCGGCTACTCGACGTCATCGCCCACGACATCCGCCGTCTCGACCGGCTGATTTCCGACATCTCCGACGCCAGTCGCCTCGACGCCGAATTGCAGCGCCAGGAGGTAGCCATCGTCGATTTCGCCAGGCTGCTCGACGCGCTGGTGTCGGCGGCGAACGAAGTCGACAAGAACAACGTCAAGGTGACGCTGACCTTCGAAGGCGGCCAGCCGTCGCAGTTCAAGATGCCGGGTCACGACTCGCGGCTCGGCCAGGTGGTGTCGAACCTGATCGACAATGCGCGCTCGTTCTCGCCGGACGGCGGCACCGTGCGGGTCACCTGCCGCAAGCTTAAGGGCGAGATCGAGATCATCGTCGATGACGACGGTCCGGGCATTCGCCCTGACGCATTGCAGAAAGTGTTCGAACGCTTCTACACCGACCGCCCGCATCAGGGCTTCGGCCAGAACTCGGGTCTCGGCCTGTCGATCTCCAAGCAGATCGTCGAGGCGCATGGCGGCCGTATCTGGGTCGAGAACCGTATCGGCTCCGGCACGCGCAAGAACGAAGAGACCGGCGAGGACGAGCCCCGCATCCTCGGCGCACGGTTCATCGTGCGCCTGCCGGCAAAGTAGATTTCATCCGGAGGCACCCGAAAACTCCGCTCATCGCGTATCAAACCCGTCATCCTGAGGTGCGAGCGCGCATACGCGCGCGAGCCTCGAAGGACGACGGCCCTGGAATCATTGCCCGTCGCCCTTCGAGGCGCGCCAAGAGGCGCGCACCTCAGGGTGACGGCGCTATACTGAGTGTTATGGCCATAGACAGCCTCCCCACCACCCACGCCTCGGCCGTCCTGATCGGCGCCCATGCGGTGCTGATCCGCGGGCCGTCCGGCGCGGGCAAGTCGCGGCTCGCCTTCGATCTGATCATGCTGGCGGGGCGCGGCGGTTTACCATTCGCGCGGCTGGTCGGGGACGATCGCGTCATTCTCGAAGCGCGCAGCGGCCGCCTGCTGGTCCGCCCGGCGCCATTGCTCGCCGGCCTGATCGAGATCCGCGGCCTCGGCATCCGTCGCCTGGCCTACGAGCCGGTCGCCGTGGTCGGCCTAGTGATCGACCTTGCCGCTAGCGATGCCGAGCGGTTGCCGCCTGTCGAGGCCGGGCAAACCGCCATTTCCGGTATCGAATTGCCGCGGCTTGCCGTCGCACCGGCGACCGACGCCGCCACCCTGATCCTGGCCTGGCGGGCGTCCACAGCCGCCACGGGGGAATAATCCGCAGCGACAATTGACCCGGAAATGGGCCTGCGCTACGCCCCCACCCCACGTTTCGTTAAGAAAAATTAACCATATCGGGCATACCGTTCGTTCGGCCCGAAACCCTAGATAGAGCCTGCTTTTGACACCGCCTTTCCGCGTTGCAGCAGAGCGCTTATATAGCGAGTCAAGCCCTTGCAACGGGGCTTCGGATGCGCCTCAATGCGCCCCCATTCGTGCGGCGCAAAAAGATGAACAAGGCGCCCGCGAGGAGTTCGGAATGATCGGCCTCGTATTAGTGACCCACGGGCGGCTCGCCACCGAGTTTCGCTCGGCGCTTGAGCACGTTGTGGGTCCGCAAACCCAGATCGAGGCTGTTACCATTGGCCCCGACGACGACGCAGAACAGTGCCGCATGGACATCCTCGACGCTGTCAAACGCGTCGATTCCGGCGAAGGCGTCGCCATTCTCACCGACATGTTCGGCGGTACGCCGTCGAACCTGGCCATCTCGGTGATGAGCCAGCCCAAGGTCGAGGTGCTGGCCGGTATTAATCTGCCGATGCTGATCAAGCTCGCCAAGGTGCGCGAGACCTGTCCGCTCGAGGACGCCGTCGCCGCCGCCCAGGAAGCCGGGCGCAAGTACTGTACGATCGCCAGCCGCGTGCTCAACGGCAAATGACGCTGCCGCGCAGCGACGCTCCCGATCCGCATGGCGCCGGCGTCACCCGTGACGTCGAGATCATCAATAAGAAGGGTCTGCACGCCCGGGCTTCGGCCAAATTCGTGCAGCATGCCGAAAAATTCGACGCCGCCATCATTGTCACCTGTCGCGGCGAAACCGTCGGTGCGACCTCGATCATGGGTCTGATGATGCTCGCCGCCGGCCCCGGCTCGATGATCACCATCAAGGCGACCGGCAAGCAGGCGAAAGCGGCGGTAGACGATCTCTGCGCCCTGGTGTCGGACCGCTTCGGCGAAGAAGAGTAGTCGCCGCGACGAATCTCGGGGCGCGCGCCCTACAGCAGCTTTTCGATCCGCTCGCGCAGTGCGGCGGGCTCGGTCGTCGACGCGAAGCGATCGACCACCCGTCCCTGGCCATCGATCAGGAACTTGGTGAAATTCCATTTGATCGCCTCGCTGCCGAGCAGGCCCTTGGCCTCGCTCTTGAGCCAGCGATAAAGCGGATGAGCGTCCGGACCGTTGACATCGATCTTGGCAAACATCGGAAAGCGGACGCCGTAGTTGAGCGAACAAAAACTGGCGATCTCGGCGGCGTCGCCCGGCTCCTGGCCGCCGAACTGATTGCAGGGAAAGCCGAGCACGCTGAAGCCGCGTTCGTGCAGATCTTCATAGAGGCGCTCGAGCCCGGCATACTGTTTGGTGAAGCCGCACTGGCTGGCGGTGTTGACGACAAGCAGGACCTGGCCGCGGAAGCGCTCGAGCGCTACCTCGCGGCCTTCGATATCGCGGGCGGTGAAATCGTAAAGGGTGGTCATGCTGCGCGTCCTGGGAGAACCTGCCGGCACTGGATCACAGCCGCCGGCCGGACGGCAAGCCTGCTTCACAGCACCAGGACGCCGCCGTCGCAGCGGATACCTGACATCCACACATCCGCTTGGCCGAGCCCAACTCCTAACGTCTGCAGCAGCGATGGCAGCAACTGGTCGATCGGGCTCGTCGCCGTCGTCAGTACATTGCGCACGCCGGAGGAGATCAGCGGCGCGTTCATGCCGAAGCCGAAAGCATCGACGCCAATATGGCTGCTGCCGACGAGACTCGATACCAGCGACGAGGCGTAGCTCGTCGTGCCGACGGTCTTCTTGGTCTGGTTCTGGATATCGCTGTAGGAAAACGTCACCGGCGTCGTCGAGATGTTGCTGACGCTGACATGGGAGAAGGCAGTCACGCGCAGGCCGGCAACGTTGATGAGTGTAGCCGGATCGGGATCGACCGCGCGCGAAATATTGTTGAAGTCGCCGGACGACACTTGGCCGATCCAGGCGTCGATCAGGCCGGGCCGCACAGATAATGTCGCGGTCGAGGTCGAAATGTCGGGAATGCCGCAACTGATCGCCGACAACGTCGCCGTGCCGGAGGCGATCTCGATATAGATCGGCACCGACACCAGCGAATAGGAGCCGGTGCCGGCCAGTTGCACCGTGAGCAGCAGGCGCGTCTGCGCCGTATGCACCGTAGCGCCGGTACTACCGAAGGTCACCCAGCTCGTTCCTTGAGGCCGCTCGCCGATCTTCAGCTTCAGCGTCGCCGATACGATGCCCGGCACAGCGACTTTGAGCGCCACCGCTGCCTGGCTGTCGCCATTGGCCATCTGGGCCATGGCCGTCAACATGTCATAGGCTGCCAGTCCCGCCGATGCTTGCGGCCGCGTGCCGACCGCCATGCTGTCATAAGGGCCGAGATCGATCATCGCCCGCACGCCCACCTTCGTCGCGATGCCCTGGATCGACTGTTGCACGCTAGTGAGCGCGCTTACCGCCGGACTGAGGCCTCCATACTGGCCTTTGGCGGTGTCGATCATCGCCGCGACGATGTCGCCGATCCTGACATTGGAGCTGAGCAGAGAGCCGTAGGTACCCGATGTGATCTGAAGGCGTGTCGCCAGCGCATTGACGAATCCGAAGGCATCCAGTTTGGCGGACAGCAGCGCGTTGTAGTCCATCGCCGAGAGGGACAAAGTTGTGCCGAGCAGCGAGCCCAGCACCGAATTGAGCAGCCCGCCATCGACTTGCAGCAACCGCGAGCCGATGGCAAAATTGACGAATGAACTTTGTGCCGCCGTGGCGGTGCTGCTGATCGCGAAGGTGTCCTTGCCCGTGACGACGCGAGCGAAGAACAGCGGCGTCGAGGTGTTGAGCACCACGCGGGCGGCATTTGCGGCTGCCGCGCTCGACGGCGCGAAGCGGTTCTCAGGGGCCAGGGCCGGATCAGCGGTGTAGACGCCGTATTGCAGCGAATAGGATGCGTTCATCAGCTTGTTGCTGGCGAGCGTTGCTGCGGCGGCCCTGTCGGCATTGGTCAGATTGGCGACCGCGGCCAGCGCGGCGAGATCGGCAACGCTCTGCGCCTTGCGCCGGTCGGTATAGATCGAGCCGACATCGACGCCCAGCGCGGCAAAGCCGATTAAAGCCGTCATCAGCAGCGCCGAGGTGATGGCGACGGCGCCGCGCCGATCGCCTGCGAACGCCTTGAGCATGGGCACCGTCTTCATGTCCTGCTCCTAATAGCCGCCGCGCTGGATTGCCGCCGTGCGCACAATGACCGGCGACGGCATCGGAATTAGGCTCGGCAAATTGAAGATGAACATGTCGGCTGCGTCGTAACGGAGCGTCACCGAGAACGTTCCGTTACCGTCGGTGGCCGCCGACTGCACGATGAGATCGTTCTGCGCCAGGAACGGATAGCCACCAATGTTGCGGGCGATGTTGGATTGCGCCAACGATACGCGCTCGGAATCGGTCACGCCGGCGATCGATGCGCGCGCCGCCTCGGCTGTTAGTTGCTGAACGCCGTGCACGACCGAAAGATAGCTGCCATAGGCGAAGATGCCGATCAGCAGCATGATGAAGACAGGAATGATAATCGCGAATTCGACCGCGGCTGCGCCGCGCCGATCGGCCACGAACAAAAACGGGGTAGCGGTTTTGTTTGTCATGGGCCGATGATTCCATCGGCGCGTTGAACGTCCCTGAATCAATCATTCGGCATTCCTGAGGGCCGATTTGCCGGTTATGGCGTCATCAGTTTTGATCGGCCATCA
Source organism: Pseudolabrys sp. (assembly GCA_026125925.1). The sequence continues at coordinate 1,382 of JAHCKF010000204.1, read as the reverse complement.
AGACTTGGCAGGTCTGGTCGTGGAGTTCGCCGCGTAGGCTGCACCGACTGGCGCCAACTTGGCGAACAGATCGATCATCTCTTTCGCCGTTTCCGCGTCGAAGCCGCGCCGGATCGCGATGCCGGCCCGCATCGGCCGCAGTTTCGGCAGATAGTAATCGTTTGCCACGACGAGAGGTGACCGCACCAGCCAGGCCGGCATGGTCATCAGACCGATTCCGGCGGTAACCGCGGCCTGCCGCGCCCGTAGGTCAGCACTGGTGAAGACGATACGGTAGGACATGCCGGCCTTTTCCAGGGCATTGATGGCCGGCAGTTCGGTGCAATTACCCGGCCAAGTCACCAGCGGTATCGGCGCGCCGGGGCTGAGGACGAAATCGCTGCGACGCACCCAGACAAACTCTTCCTGCCAGGACACGGCAAGTTCGTCGATTTGCTGTGGGTTCTGGAAGATGCAACCGATATCGGCAAAGCCTTCGTTCAACGCCTTGGAAATGTCGTCCGAGCGGTCGCATTGGAAGAGAAAGCCGCGTGGCGCACCCGCCGCCTGCCAGGCCACTAGAAAACGTTCGACATAAGACGAGGCGATGCCCAGGCGCACCGGGCGGTGATCCGGCGCCCCGCCTCCCAGTGACAAAATCTGGTCGTTCGCTTCGAGCAGCCGCCGGGCATGCGACAGCACCAGCCGTCCACGCTGCGTAAAGTCGAGGCGGCCGCCCGCGGACTTGTGGAAGATGGCGCCGCCGATAAGGAGCTGGAGTCGTTTGACCTGCGCGCTGATGGCGGGCTGGCTGAGGTTCAGCCTTTCGCCGGCCTTGGAAAAGCTGCCGCCGTCGGCAATTGCAACCAGCGTGCGGACGACCTCCGTCGGAATGTTGATCTGTTGGTGGCGCCTGTGCATTGGCCGTCTCCGCGTCCCTTGCCCCGGCGACCAAATTGCACGTCAGATCATGAAGTTGCATTTAACGTGTAGGCATATGTAAAATGGCATCATTTCATATACACATATTCGAATACCATTGACTCTACACTTGGACACCACACGAACAGAACATAAAGAAATCTTTATATATGCATTGCGGCCTTGGTCCGAGCCTGTTATAGGCACAGCCATTCCACGAACCCTCATGTCTTGCCCGGGAAGGACCGCGTATGCCCATTGCCAAGGAATACATCGTCAAGGACATCGGCCTCGCCGATTTCGGCCGCAAGGAGATTTCGCTCGCCGAGACGGAAATGCCGGGCCTGATGCAGACCCGCGAGGAATACGGCCCGAAGCAGCCGCTCAAGGGCGCGCGCATCGCCGGCTCGCTGCACATGACGATCCAGACCGCGGTGCTGATCGAGACCCTGGTCGCGCTTGGCGCCGACGTGCGCTGGGTG
>JAHCKF010000203.1 GCA_026125925.1 Pseudolabrys sp. | reverse complement strand
GCGCCCAGGCGCAGACGCGCAGCGACACCAGGCCGGATCAGCCGGCGGCGTCGCAGAGTCAGAAAGAACACGGTTCCGCCGGCAAGGAAATGAACCGCAGCGATAACCGCGACACCGATCGCGCCAAGGGTGGAGCCACCACCGGCCAGTCATCTCCGAACACCCGCTCGTCGGACGGTAAGGCCGCCACCGACACCAAATCCGATACGCGCAAGCCTGCCTCGGCGCAGGATGATTCCTCGCCGTCGCGCAGCAACGCGGCCCAGTCGACGGACAAGACGAACGACAAGGCGGGCGACAAGACCAATGCCGCGAAGCAGGACGACAAGAACACGACGTCCGACCGCGGCAAGCAGGCCAACGAGCCGCGTGACAGCAAGTCCAATACGGCCGGCCAGAACGACGGCAACCAGCCCTCGGCGGCTCAGCGCGACGCCGGCAGTGACCGCAACCAGCCGACCACCAAGTCTACGACCGACGACCGGAATCGCGACACCGCCGCCGATAGCAAGTCGGAATCGGCCACCCGCATCTCGGCGTCGCTGAAGACCGAGCAGAAAACCCGTCTGCAGCAGGCCGTCACCAAGCTCGACGTCAAGCCGGTCACCAACGTGAACTTCTCGATCTCAGTCGGCACGGCCGTGCCGCGGACCGTCAGTCTGCACCGGGTGCCGTCGACCATTGTCGAGATCGTGCCGCAGTATCGCGGCTACGATTATTTCGTCGTCCGCGAGGAAGTGATCATCGTGCATCCTCGGACGCACAAGATCGTCGACGTGATCGAACGCGGCGGCTCATCGCGGGCCAGCGTCAGCACCACACGCGAGAAGCGCGTCAAGCTGTCGGACAAGCAGCGCAGCTATATCCGCCAGCACGCGACCTCGCGCCCGACCACGACGACGACCACCGGCGCCGCGCCTCGCGGCCAGACGACGATCGTCGTCGGCGAGGAAGTGCCGAGCTCGGTCGAGATCGAGAGCTTCCCCGTGGAGGTCTATCGCGAGGTGCCGACCGTGCGCGAATATCGCTACATCCGCAGCGGCAGCAATGTGTATCTCGTCGATCCCGGCACCCGCCATGTGATCGAGGAGATCGAGTAAGGCGAAAGCATCGGCAAGTGGAAAGGGCGGCCAGTCGGGCCGCCCTTTTTCGCGTCAGCGCCCCGGCAGCATGCGCCGCAGGACGCCGTCGCCCATGATGAAGTGATGGTAGAGCGCGGCCAGCACGTGGATGCCGACCAGCGCCAGCATGACGTAATTGGCGAGCAGGCCGTGGACGTCGCCGGTCCATTGCCAGCCGGCCGCCCGCGCGGCGATGAGATGCGGCATCTCGTAGCCGAACAAGGCCACCGGCATGCCGCGCCAGTCGGCGTTGATCCAGCCGAGCAGCGGCACGATCAGCAGCAGCGCATAGAGCAGCCAGTGCACGATCTGCGACGACGTCTCCTGCCAGCCGGGAATGCCGGCTTCCGGCTCGGGTACGCCACGCGCGAGGCGAAACACCAGGCGCAGCGCCGCCACGCCAAGGATTATGACGCCGAAGGTGAAGTGTAGTCCGATGAGTGTTGTGACCGGTGTGTTACGGCCGATATGCGGCATCGTCCAGGCGAAGATGAACTGCGCGATCAGCAGCGCGACGATCAGCCAATGCAGCATCTTCGCCGTACTGCTGTAGCCGGACGGCGAATTTCTTGAAGCAGTGTTCATGTCAGGTCCTCAGGGCGAAAATGTTTCGCCTGCAACGGTCTTGCGGTGGAACCCCCGCCTACCTATATGCGTTGGAGCCGCGATGTCGAGCATGTGAAATCCTGCTCCATCGCGCCGCGGTAAATCCGCGGTTGACGGCCACGAATAGCGGGTGACGCCGGATGTACGCGCACCTCTCCTTCGTGGTCGTTGCTTTTTGTGCCGAAGGTTTTTCGCACAGCGTTGAGCGGTTCGCGCCCGGTTTTCGGACCGGGCTCGCGTCGTGCTCCGCTGCTGCGAGGCGTGGGTGCGGTCTACGAATAATCTTGTTCGGGCCGCGCCCACGCCGCCTTGGCGCCGAGGGCGGCCGCGGCGGCGAGAAACGCCGACACCAGCACGTCGTAGCCCGCCAACGATATGCCGAACAGACGCCACGCCGCCTCGTCGCAACGGACGATGCGGATGTCCTGCAGGCGGTTGAGCATATTGCTCGCCTTGCCGAAGCCGTTGATCGGCCCCGAGCAGTCGGTCGGACCCGGCCAGAACTTCCACTCGACGCCGGCATGGAAAGCCGACAGCCCAGTGTTCCAGAGCATCGCCAGCGCGATCACGAGGAAGCCGAGGAACAGCACCTTGCGTGACGCGCCGTGACCGGCCCCCAGCCAGAGCAGCGCCGCCAGCGGCACGCTAACATAGAACGCCATGCGCTGGTCGAGGCAGAGCGGGCACGGCGGATAACCGAGGACATATTCGAAGAAGAAGAAGCCGCCGATCGTCGCCAGCCCGACCAGCGCGATTACCGCGGCGGCGGTCACAACCGAATCCCTGCGAGCCAGGGCGAGCACGTCGGTCATTGCGCACGTCCTTCAACCGCCGTCAGCGCGGATTGCCGGCTGAACCGCTGGAAGGTGGTGCCCCTGGCCGGACTCGAACCAGCACACCTTGCGGTACCTGATTTTGAGTCAGGCGCGTCTACCAATTCCGCCACAGGGGCATCTTTCGCCGCGCAGGGCTGAACTCAAAAAACCGGCCGCCTGCGCTTCGCGGCCGGGATAATAGCGACGCGGGCCTCCCGGTCAACGGGCAGTTCCACGGCGCCGCCCGAGTTCCTGATCGAGCGATATGGCGCTTTCTGGGCGGACGGGGCACGATCGGCACGCCAGTCCGTTCACGTATTGGGGAGCCCCCGCACACCAGGAGCAAGTCATGAATGAAGAGGTGCTGAACACATCGCTACGCCAGTTTCTCAAGACCGTCGGCGTCACGTCGCAGCGCGAGATCGAGAAGGCGGTGCGGGCCGCGATCGCCGCAGGCCGCATCAAGGGCAACGAAGCGCTCAAGGCCCGTATGGTGTTGACCATCGAAGATGCCGGCCTTCGGCACACTATCGACGGCGTCATCGAAACCGAATGATGTCCTGTGCCATGAGAGCCCCCGGCTCGGGCCAAAACTGAAATATGGAACTGCGTCATCCGACCGCACGAAGGCCGCGCAGGAACCAACCATGTCGCTCCGTTGTTATTGCTGAGACTTAAAGCGACATAGGAGCGAAGCGCATGATCAGGACAATTATTGTCGCCGCAGTAGCCGCCGCATCATTTGCCCTCGCGGTTCCGGGCACGGCGAATGCGCGGATGGCCAATCCCGGCCTCAATTCGGCGGCACCGACCGCCACGACTGACGTACAGTATTATCGACACCGCTATCATCGCCGTCATCACCGCTATTATCGCCATCACTCGCGGCGCTATCGTCATTGCTGGAGAGAGCGCGTGCGCGTTCACACCCCGGGCGGCTACGTGGTCTGGCGCACCCACCGCCGTTGCGGCTGGCGCTGGCGTTAACGCGATCATTCCAACAAACTAACGGGCGGCGCTTGGCGCCGCCCTTTCGTTTGCCGGCGGCGTTACTGGCAGAAGGCGCGCGACACGAAGGTTTCAGTCCGGCACTCTGGACCGGTGCTGCGGCCCGACAGATAAACCTTCGCGGGGCAGACATCGGCGGTCGTCATGTCGGCGCTGCTGCCGCTCGCGAAGCCGCGCGCCTTGCACATCGCCGTGGCGGCGGCGACGCAGTCCGGCGCGCCGTTCGGTGCCACCTTGCAGATTTCATGGCCGGTCACGATCCGCGCCGCCGGAATACGGACAACATTTCCGGCCGCGTCCTTAGCCCCCTCAACGGTCGTCTGGGCGGCAACACCGGCCTCACGACCGAAATTCTGTACACCCTTGCCGGCATCCTTGAACGATGCGGCGAGGTTGTCGCTCTGACGGTCGAGCCAGCGGCCGATGCTTTCCAGTACTCCCGGCTCTTGCGGCGACGGTGGCGGCGGTCCGGCGGCGGGTGGCGTGGGAGATTGCGCCTCGGCGACAGCCGCACAGACCAGAATCAGCCCGGCGAAAACGCCACCGAGCGCGGCTCGCGCCACGTCGCCCCTTGCGATTTTCGATGCGCCCGCACTCATATCGGTTGCGCCCAATCAGCCACTCAGTCGGCGCGCACGCCTTTAGTTGCGCGCCACTAGAATCGGCGGATGGCGAAAATGAGGAACGCCGATTCGGTCAGAACAAATATACCGCCGCCACCAGACCGGCGACCACCACGGCGGCACCGAGCGTGGTCCACAAACCGAGCCGCTTTTCGATGGTCTCCCTAGCCTGGTCACCATAACGGTGCAGCAGGAAAGCCACCACGAAAAACCGGGTGGCCCGCGCGATGATCGAGAAAATCACGAACAGGAAGATGTTGTACCCGGCAAAACCCGACGTGATCGTCACGACCTTGTACGGGATCGGCGTCAGGCCCTTGAGCAGGATGATCCAGGCACCCCATTCGTTATAGGCGTGGCGGAAGGTCTCGACCTTGTCGCCATAGCCATAGAGATGAATGAGCCAGGCACCGACGGAATCATAAAGCAGCGCGCCGATGGCATAACCGACAAGCCCACCCAGCACCGAGGCGACCGTAGCCACCGCAGCGAAGAAATACGCTCGCTTCGGGTGCGCGAGCGACATCGGGATCAGCATCACGTCGGGCGGGATCGGAAAAAACGAGCTTTCCGCAAAGGCAATGCCCGCCATGCTCCACAGCGCGTGCGGCTTGTGGGCGGCGTCGATGCACCAGTCATACAGGCGGCGCAGCAGATTGCGGGGCGGGGCGGCCTCAAGAGTCATGCACAGTACTCGTGGTGGAAAACGGCGGTGCTCATGGAGCGAGACCCGGCACTCATGGAGGGGAAATGTGACGGCGGGACGACGGAGGAGCGCCCAATTTGCCCGGATTTACCGGCGCTTGCGAGCCCTGGCCGGTTGCAGCGGAACGACCTTGGCGGCCGGTTTCGACCGGGAAACGGGCTTAACCAGATCTTTTGGCAATTTTTCGGCTATGCCGAAAAGCCGCTCGCGCCGGCGCATTTCGTCCCAGACGTCGTCGGGACTGACGCCGGCATGAACCCACAGGACTACCAGATTGTAGAGCAGGTCGGCGCTCTCGCGGACCACGGCGTCGGGCCGGCCATGCATGGCGTCGATCACGACCTCGACGGCCTCCTCGGCCACCTTCTTCGCCATTTTGGCGCCGCCAGCCTGTAGCAGCTTGGCCGTGCGCGACTTCGCCGGGTCCCCGCCGCGGGCGGCCAGGACGGCATTGTGAAGCCGGGCAATCGAATCAGCCATACCGCACCTTAGCCGATCAACTACCAACGGATGTTAAAGAAAGCGGCTGTCGGCCGGATTTCGACCCGCCTCGCGGCCCTGTCGGCCTGCGCAGAACGCAAAAAGGGCAGGCCGCGAGGGCCTGCCCTTTGCAGATGGGATCGCCAGGACGTCCCGATGGCTCAGCGGCCGTAGGGATCCGCGTTGCCGCGCGGAATCCCGCCAGGGCTGTAGTAGCCAGGGCTTGGGCCACGATAAGCCGGGCCCCTGTAGTGGCCATGGCTGCGGCCGCGATAACGTGGCGGGTTGTGATAAACCCGGCCGCGACCGCGATAGTAATAACCGTCATCGTAGTAATAACGGTCCCGATAGGCATCCTGCGCCGCGATGGCGCCGATCACCCCGAACAGGCCCATCACGGCCGCGGCGCCCGCGGCATTATTGCGATGGGCGCGGCGATGTTTCTTCTTCGACGCCACCTGGATGACCTGAGCATCGCTCTGCGCGGTCGGCAGCTTCGCGACCGGCGGCGCGGCAAACGCGGTATTCATGCCAAACGAACTGATCGCCATGACGGCAGCCACGGTCGCGGCAATCGGAATTCTTGTCTTCATATGCGTCACTCCCTGTCCCTGGAGGGGATATAGTTATTCAACGCGCGGGGAGGCCCGACCCTGTGCTGCCTCACGGAACCTTGAGATGTGTGCCGCGGCAGATTGTCGCGACACCTAAACCTGCCTGAAATTCAATGTGTTATTCGCCTTCGGCGAGCAGCGTCGCATTGCCTCCGGACGCCGCGGTATTGACCGTCAGCACCTGTTCCAACGCGAAGCGGGCCAGATAGTTCGGCCCGCCGGCCTTGGGCCCGGTGCCCGACAACCCGTTACCGCCGAAAGGCTGCGAGCCGACGACGGCGCCGATCATGTTGCGATTGACGTAGACGTTGCCATTGGCGAGCGACGCCGCGATGTCCGCGATCGTCGTGTCGATGCGCGAATGGATACCGAGGGTCAGGCCGTAGCCATTGCCGGCGATGTCGCCGAGCATCGTCTTCAGTGACCCCGCCGGCCAGCGCACCACATGCAGCACCGGACCGAAAACTTCCTCCGTCAGATCTGAAGCCCGCGCCAGCTCAACGATGGCCGGCGCCACGAAAGTCCCCTGCTTGGGCTCGGCTCCAGCGCGGAAGCGCACCGCGCCGCGCTTGTCCTGCGCCGCGATCCAGCCATCGAGCTTCGCCTTGGCGTCAGCGTCGATCACCGGCCCGACATGCGTAGCGACCTCGCGCGGATCGCCGAGTTCGAGTTCGGCGG
>JAHCKF010000202.1 GCA_026125925.1 Pseudolabrys sp. | reverse complement strand
CGGGGCTGATCGCGCGGCTCAACAAGCGGTTCACGTTGATCGGCGTCCCGGGCATCGAGCGCATGGCGATCGCCGGCTTCGACACGGCACTGTGGGACGCCGTCGCCATCGCTGCCGGCAAGCCGCTGGCGAGCCTGTTGGGCGCGGAAATCAAGCCGGTGCTGGCCTACAATAGCTGCGGCCTCGGCATCAAAGACGACCTCGGCGAACTGGCGGCTGAAGCGGAAACGCTGCTGGCGATGGGCGGATTCCGCGCCGTGAAGCTGCGGCTCGGCTACCCGACCTTGCAAGGCGATGTCGCGGCGGTGCGGGCGGTGAAGAAACGCATCGGCGACGATGTCGCGCTGATGGTCGATTACAACCAGGCGCTCTCGCTCGAGGAAGCGCTGACGCGTGGCCGCGCGCTCGACAGCGAAGGCATCACCTGGCTGGAAGAGCCGATCCGTCACGACGATTATGCCGGGCAAGCGCGGCTTGCCCGCGAACTGAAAGTGCCGGTGCAGATCGGCGAGAACTTCTCGCTGTCCGCCAACATGAAATTCGCCATCGAGCAGGGCGCGGCCGATTACGTGATGCCGGATCTCGAGCGTATCGGCGGCGTCACCGGCTGGCTGCAGGCCGCGGCCATCGCCGCCGACGCGAAAGTGCCGATGTCATCGCATCTGTTCCCCGAGGTCAGCGTCCACCTGCTCGCGGCGACGCCGACCCGGCATTATCTCGAATATGTCGACTGGGCGAATGTCCTGTTACGGGACACTTTGCGGATCGAAAACGGCCACGCCATCATCCCGCAGCGCCCCGGCAACGGCATGGTCTGGGACGCGGAGGCCGTCGAGCGATACCGGATGCGCTGAATAACCAGCCGGCTTTTGGGTTCGGCCGGCGCGTTGTTTATTCAAGATTTTCAGGTTGTTTGTTTGTTGTTTGTAATTCTTGACGCACGGCCGACCGCAGCGAATTAACAAACAAACGTTAAAAACAGCCGTTACGGCGGACCAAATTAATCATTCCTGTTTGCCTTCTTTGGCTAAAATTTTCCTAACATCCGTGCGGTTGCGTTTTCCAAAGCTAAGATCGCTTCGTTCGACCGAACCCGTCAGCGGAGCGTACCGTGTTAGCGCGCAGCATCGACCCCGAAGATTTCGGCCCGACTTTCGAGGAGAGGCTCTTCGTCATCGGCAAGCGGATTTGCGTCGTATCCGCGGTCGCTGCGATTTCGATCAGCGCCCTCGATCTCTTCAGCGCCAACGCCCTGACGGCCGTTGCGTCGGCTCTGCGCGACAGCCGCATGCACTATGACGAGGTGCCGGCTCGTCTGCTCGCCGGCATCCACCAGATTTCGATTTATCCAGACCGCAGCTCGATCGTCGTCGCCATTCCGCGCGATGGCCTTGCCGACCTGCCGAAGGTCGCGGCGCTGTCGCGGCCGGCCACGACGCTCAGTGATGCGGTGAAGCCGCTGCCCATCGCCTTGCCCAGGCGCGATGAAGCCAAGGTCGCGCCAGCGCGGCCCTTACCGGCTACTGCACCGGCGCCGACGCTGGTCAAGAACAGCCCGGCCGTCGCCAAGCTGGCGGAAAGCCTGCACGACGATGCCGTGGAATTCGCCATGTTGCCGCCGGCCGACAGCCAGCGCCCGGCGCATTACGCGCTGGCGTCATTGCCGACGTCGATGCAGATCGCTCCGACGCCTGCCGTCGCCACCGCGGTAGCCGAGCCGCCGGCCGGCGGTCGCGCCGAGGCCTCGTCCGCCAGCGATGCCAATGCCTCGCCGGTTCGACTCGCCAGCCTCGACGTCGGCATTCCGGCCGGCGCGGCCGAGACGCCGGCGCCGATCCAGATCACCTTGCCACCGCTCAACATGGTGCCGATGCCGATCCCGGCGCCCGGCGTGCCGCCGCCGTCGCCGGCGCAGCGGCTCAAGCTCGAGGGCAAGGAGTACGCCAAGGCCGAGCGCTGCCTCGCCAATGCCATTTACTGGGAAGCACGCAGCGAACCGGTGCGCGGCCAGATGGCCGTGGCGCAGGTGGTGATGAACCGGGTGTTCTCCAACTTCTATCCGAACGATGTCTGCGGCGTCGTCTATCAGAACGCCCACCGGCACCTGTCCTGCCAGTTCACCTTCGCTTGCGATGGCAAGCGCAAGGTGATCACGGAACGCGGTCACTGGGCGCGCGCCAACCGCATCGCCAAGCAGACGCTGGACGGCCAGATCTACGTGCCGGAGGTCGCCAAGTCGACGCACTATCACGCCGCCTATGTGCATCCGATCTGGGTGCGTGAGATGCGCAAGATGGTGCGCTACGGCCTGCACAGCTTCTATCGGCCCTATGCCTGGGGCAACGGCGCCGACGAGCCGGTATGGGGCCGGACGGCGCTGGCCAGGGCCGAGCCGAAGAAGAAGTAGCCTGCCATCCGTTACGCCGCGAGGAATTGCTCGGCGTAATGGCAGGCGACGAGCCGTCCGGCGACCGGGCGCAGCGGCGGCCGTTCGGCGCGGCACAGATCGGTGACGAAGGGACAACGCGCGGCGAAGACGCAGCCCTTCGGCGTATCGAGCGGCGAGGGCACCTCGCCCTTCACCATGTGCCGCTCGGGGCGCTTGCCGCCAAGCGACGGTGTCGCCGCGAGCAGGGCGCGCGTATAGGGATGCAGCGGCTTGTCGAAGACCGCATCCTTCGGCCCGTGTTCGACGGCGATGCCGAGATACATCACCATCACATCGTGGGCGATGAACTCAACGACCGCGAGGTCGTGCGAAATGAACATGTAGGCGAGGCCGAACTGTTTCTGCAGGTCGATCAGCAGATTGAGCACCTGCGCCTGTACCGACACGTCGAGCGCCGACACCGGCTCGTCGGCGACCACGATCTTCGGGTTGAGCATCAGCGCGCGGGCGATGGCGATGCGCTGGCGCTGGCCGCCGGAAAACATGTGCGGGTAACGCCGCACGTGGTCGGGCCCGAGGCCGACGCGCGCCAGCATCGCCAGCACCTGCTCGTAGCGCTCCTGCTGGCTGAGTTCGGTGTTGATGATCAGCGGCTCCTCGAGAATGGTGCCGACCTGGCGCCGCGGATTGAGTGAGCCGTACGGGTTCTGGAAGACGAGCTGCACCGCGCGGCGCAAGGCGTGGCGGGTTTCGGCCGACGGGTTGAGCGCGTCGTGGCCGTCGATCTCGAGCGTGCCGGAGGTCGGTGGCTCGATCAGCGTCACCATGCGCGCCAAAGTCGATTTTCCGCAGCCGGATTCGCCGACCACGGCCAAGGTCTTGCCGGGCTCGATGGTGAAGGAGACGCCGCCGACGGCGCGCAGTTCGCGCACCGGCTCAAAAGCGCCGGCCTTGGACTTGTAGACCTGCACGAGATCGCGGGCGACGACGAGCGCGCTCATGCCACCACCTTTGCGGCCGCCTTCGCCTGGGCCCGATCCGCGGCGATCCTGGCGTCGCGATCGGGATCGCCGAGCGGGTAGTGGCAGCGCACGCCGCCGCCAATGTCGGGCTGGGAATGCCAGTCACGCAATTCCGGACGGTCGGCGAAGCAATGCGGCGTCGCATAGACACAGCGGGGCGCGAACAGGCAGCCCGTCGGCCGCTCGTACAGGCTCGGCACGCTGCCGGGAATGGTGGCGAGCTTGTCGCCGACCCGGCTTTCCGGCCGGGCCGCGAGCAAAGCCGCGGTGTAGGGATGCTGCGGGTCGGCGAACAGGCGCGCCGTGTCGTTGGTTTCCATCACCTGGCCGGAATACATCACGGCAACGCGCTGCGCGGTCTCCGACACCACCGCCATGTTGTGGGTGATGAGCACCAACGCCATGCCGCGCTCGCGCTGCAGCGACATCAGCAAATCGAGAATCTGCGCCTGGATGGTGACATCGAGCGCGGTGGTCGGCTCGTCGGCGATCAGAAGTTTCGGATTGCAGGCGATCGCCATGGCGATCATGACGCGCTGGTTCATGCCTCCCGACAATTGATGCGGGTATGCATCGAGGCGGCTTTCCGGCGCCGGAATGCCGACCTGCTCCAAGAGTTCGATGGCGCGCCGCCGCGCCTGCTTGCGATCCATCTTCTCGTGCAGGCGCAAGGATTCCATGATCTGGAAGCCGGCCGAGTAACACGGATTGAGGCTGGTCGCCGGCTCCTGGAAGATCATCGCCATGTCTTTGCCGACGATCCTGCGGCGCTCGCGGTCGTTGAGCTTGAGCAGGTCCTGGCCGCCGAACATCAGGCGGTCGGCGGTGACGCGGCCGGGATAAGGCACCAGGCCCATGGCGGCGAGCATGGCGACGCTTTTGCCGGAGCCCGACTCGCCGACGATGCCGAGCACTTCGCCTTCATCGACCTTGAACGACACGCCGTCGACGGCGCGCAACGGGCCCTGCGAGGACGGAAATTCGACGACCAGATTGTCGATCTCGATCACGGCCATCACGTCACCGCTTCAGCTTGGGATCGAGGGCGTCGCGCAGGCCGTCGCCGAGCAGGTTGAACGCCAGCACGGTGATGAGGATCATGATGCCCGGGAAGGTGACGACCCACCAGGCGCGCAGCACGAATTCGCGAGCGTCGGCGAGCATGGTGCCCCATTCGGGGGTCGGCGGCTGCGCGCCCAGACCGATGAAGCCGAGCGCGGCGGCATCGAGAATGGCGGTCGAGATGCCGAGCGTCGCCTGCACGATCAGCGGCGCGGCGCAGTTCGGCAGAATCTCCTTGACGATCAGGCGCAGATTGGAGGCGCCGGAGAGCTTGGCCGCGGTGACATAATCCTTGGCGGTTTCGGCAATCACCGTGGCGCGCACGATGCGCACATAGTGCGGCAGCAGCACGGTAGCGACCGCGATCAGCGCATTGACGATGCCGGGCCCCAGAATGGCGACGATGATGATGGCAAGCAGCAGGGTCGGTAGCGTCAGCAGGATGTCCATCAGGCGCATGATGGCGATCTCGACAATGCCGCGGAAAAACCCGGCGACGAGGCCGAGAATGGTGCCGACGGTCACCGACAGCGCGACGACGGCAAGGCCGATGAGCAGCGACAGCCGCGCGCCGTAGATCAACCGCGACAGCATGTCTCGCCCGATGGCGTCGGTGCCGAGCCAGTGGCCGGCGACACCGCCCTCCTGCCATATCGGCGGCTTGAGGAAGGCCTGCGCATTGGTTTCGATCGGCGAGAACGGCGCGAAGACGCCGGCGAAGGCGCCGAGGATGACAAGGACGACAATGGTGCCGAGCCCGATCATCGCGCCGCGGTTGGCGGCGAAATAGGAGACGAACTCGGCAAACGGATGCGGCGGGCCCGGGGGCGGCTTGTGCACGGCCGGCGCTTGCGTGGCTTCGATGGTCATCGCTGGTGCCTGATGCGCGGGTTGATCAGGCCGTAGGTCATGTCGACCAGAAGGTTGATCGACATGATAATGGAGCCGATCAGCAGCGTGCCGCCTTGCAACACCGGATAGTCGCGGCGGGCGATGCCGTCGATCAGCCATTTACCGACGCCGGGCCAGGAGAAGATGGTCTCGGTCAGGATCGCGCCGGTGAACAGCACACCCATCTGCAGGCCGATGACGGTGACGATGGGAATGAGCGCGTTGCGGAAGGCGTGAACGGTGACGACGCGGAAATTCGACAGGCCCTTGGCGCGCGCCGTGCGGATGTAGTCTTCACCCAGCACTTCCAGCATCGCCGAGCGCGTCATGCGCGCGATGACCGCGAGCGGCACGGTGCCGAGCACGATCGCCGGTAGAATGAGGTGGGAGACCGCCGACCAGAAGGCCGGGATATCGCCGGCCAGTAGCGTATCGATCAGCAAGAAGCCGGTTTTCGCTTCGACGAAATAGAGCACCGCGATGCGGCCGGACACCGGCGTCCAGCCGAGCTGCACCGAGAACAGGAGGATCAGCAGCAGGCCCCACCAGAAGATCGGCATGGAATAGCCGGTCAGCGACAGGCCCATGATGCCCTGGTCGAAAATGGAGTTACGTCTCACCGCCGCGATGATCCCGACCGGAATGCCGATGATGAGCGCGAAGGCGAGCGCACACAGCGACAGTTCGACCGTGGCCGGGAACAGGCTGGCGAATTCCTCGATCACCGTCTTGTGCGTGACGATGGAACGGCCGAGGTCGCCCTGGACGAGACGTGAGAGATAGAGCCCATATTGCACGATAATGGGCCGGTCGAACCCGTATTCGTGCACGAGGCGCGCGTGTTCGGCCGGGTCGATGCCGCGCTCGCCGGCCATCGTCTCGATCGGATCGCCGGGAATGAGCCGGACCAGCACAAAGACCAGCAGCGTGATTCCGATGAAGGTCGGAATCACGAGGGAGACGCGGGTGAGAAGAAAACGAAGCATGTCTGGCGAGCCGGGGCGGTCCTTTCAGGCCGCCCCGGCGATGCCGTCTACTTGATATCGACGCCGTAGAAGGTGTGGCGGCCGAACGGCGACAGCTTGAAGCCGACCACTTCCTTGCGTACGGGCTTGAGCTGCACCGAGTGCGCGATGGTGAACCAGGGCGCCTGTTCCTTGAAGATCACCTGCGCCTGCTCGTAGAGCTTGGTGCGCTCGGCCTGGTCGCTGACGGTCTTGGCCTTCTGCACCAGGTCCTCGAACGGCTGGTAGCAGAACTTGGCGATGTTCGAGCCGTTGCCCTTGGCCGACG
>JAHCKF010000201.1 GCA_026125925.1 Pseudolabrys sp. | reverse complement strand
CTGCGCGGCGAGCTGCCCTGCTACAAGGTCTATGAGGACGACAAGGCGCTGGCCTTCCTCGACATCATGCCCCGCGCGCCGGGCCACGTGCTGGTGCTGCCGAAGGCGCCGGCCCGCAACCTCCTCGACTGCCCGGCCGGCGACCTCGCTCACGTCGCCAGGGTGGCGCAGAAGATTGCGCAAGCGGCCATGAGCGCGCTCGGCGCCGACGGCGTCACGGTGCAGCAGTTCAACGAAAGCGCCGGCGGCCAAGTGGTGTTCCACCTCCACGTTCACGTCATCCCGCGCAAGGCCGGGGTGACGATGAAGCCGCCCGCCGCCGAAAAGGAAAAGCCCGAGGCGCTTGCCGAGATGGCGAAGAAGCTGTCCGCGGCGCTGGCGTGAGCGCCGCCGTTACGGGGTGAACAGGTAGCCGCCGAGCAGCAAGGTCGCCTCGCCCGCGATGACGCCGGCCAGCGCCGAGCGGCGGATCAGCAGGAAGGCCGCAAAGCCGACCAACACCGCGCCCATGCGGACCTCGAGCGGGATATTGGCGAGCGCGCCGTTCGAGAACACGATCAGCTTGGCGACCACGCCGGCGAGGATCGCCGTCGCCACCGCCCGCGACCACAAGACGATCTGCGACTCCTCGTTCAGGCCGCGCGCCAGCACCAGGCCGAGAAGCCGCCACACCTCGTTCGGCAGGAAGCCGACGACGATGAGCACGAGATAAGGCCAGAGCTCGGCGGTCATGCTCATCCGTGGATCCGCGCCTTGACGAAGCGGTGCAGCAGATAGGCGATGGTGCCGCCGCCGAGGCCGGTCCACATGAGGTCGAGTTCGACATGCAGAGCGGCGAATGCCGTGCCGAGCACGAGGCCGAGCCCCAGCGCGACGCGGTCGAGCATCGTCGTGGCGCTGCGCGCCGTCGAGATCAGGAACGACATCGGCGTGATGAACAAAAGCGCCGCGGCGAACAGTGACGGCAGGCCCGCGGCGAGAAAAAAGCCGACCAGGCCGAATGCGGCCGCCGTGCCGAGAAATGTCACCGACAGGCCGTTGCAATAAGCGATGCGATGCTCCGGCGCGATGCCCGGAAGCATGCGCAGCGACTCGATCCACATGCTGACCGAGGTGAAATGCGCGGGCAGCACCAGATCGCTGGTGCGGGTCGTGCGCGTGCGCAGCAGCGGCAGCAGCGCCACGACCATTGGAAACAGCCGGATCGCGCTCAGCGTCACCGCGATGGCGAGTTCGATCATCGCCGCCCCGGTGCCGATGCCGGAGATCAGGATGACCTGCGCGGGCGCTGCCCAGACGAACAGCGTCGATAAAGTCAGCCACCAGGCCGACAGCCCGAAGTCATGCGCCAGCGCGCCGAGCCCGATATAGGTGCCGGCCATCACCGGAAAGAACACCGAGGTGGCGGCGTGTTTGATGCCGCCCCGGAACGCGGCGGCGGAGGTCTCGAAGGTCGTGGATTCCGGCATGGGCTGTCCGGTTTGTCATAGGCCCGGTTCCGCCGCAACCGCGATTGCGCCTTCAGTGTGCGCGTCGGCGCATGCGGCCCTGCAAAATGAAAAGGCCGGGCGCGAGGCCCGGCCTTATCGTATCGGATGTCGAGGCGCCTTTACGCCTTGAGCAGCGGCACCTTCGGCACTGAGCCCTTCTTGCCGCCGCCGTCGCCGCCATCGCCCTTCGGCTTGGGCGAGCGCGGTTTGGGCGAGGCGCGGCGCTTGGCCTTCGGCCGCACCGCCGGCAGCTTCTCCGGCTTCGGCGTGACCGGACCGTCGAGGAACTCGAAGCCCAGCTTGTCGCGGCCGTTCTCGTCCTTCTCGACGACGACGCGGACATGGCCGCCGTTCTTGAGATGGCCGAACAGCACCTCGTCGGCCAGCGGCTTCTTGATGTGCTCCTGGATCACGCGGGCCATCGGCCGCGCGCCCATCAGCTCGTCGTAGCCGTTGGCGATCAGCCAGCGCGAGGCTTCCTCGGACAGCTCGATGGTGACGTTGCGGTCCCCCAACTGGGCCTCGAGCTGCAGCACGAACTTCTCGACCACCTGCGCGATCACCGCCTGCGGCAGATGACCGAAGGTGACGGTGGCGTCGAGGCGGTTGCGGAACTCCGGCGTGAACAGCCGGTTGATCGCGTCCTGGTCCTCGCCTTCCCGCTTGGTGCGCGTGAAGCCGTAGGCCGCCTTCGCCATATCGGAAGCGCCCGCGTTCGTCGTCATGATGAGGATGACGTTGCGGAAATCGACCTGCTTGCCGTTGTGGTCGGTGAGCTTGCCGTGATCCATGACCTGCAGCAGCACGTTGAACAGGTCCGGATGCGCCTTCTCGATTTCATCGAGCAGCAGCACCGAGTGCGGATGCTGATCGACGCCGTCGGTCAGCAGGCCGCCCTGATCGAACCCGACATAGCCCGGCGGCGCGCCGATCAGACGCGAGATGGTGTGCCGCTCCATGTACTCGGACATGTCGAAGCGGATCAGTTCGACGCCGAGCGATGCCGCAAGCTGCTTGGCGACTTCGGTCTTGCCGACGCCGGTCGGGCCCGAGAACAGGTAGCAGCCGATCGGCTTTTCCGGTTCGCGCAAGCCCGCGCGGGCAAGCTTGATCGAAGCCGACAGCGACTCGATCGCCTTATCCTGACCGTAGACCACGGTCTTGAGCGTCTGCTCGAGATGCTGGAGCACCTCGGCGTCGTCCTTCGACACGGTCTTGGGCGGGATACGGGCCATGGTCGAGATCGTGGTCTCGATTTCCTTCACGCCGATCGTCTTCTTGCGCCGGCTTTCCGGCAGCAGCATCTGCGCCGCGCCCGATTCATCGATCACGTCGATCGCCTTGTCCGGCAGCTTGCGGTCGTGGATGTAGCGCGACGACAGCTCCACCGCCGCCTTGATGGCGTCGTTGGTGTATTTGAGCTTGTGATAGTCCTCGAAATACGGCTTGAGACCTTTCAGGATCTCGATCGCATCCGGCACCGACGGCTCGTTGACGTCGATCTTCTGGAAGCGGCGCACCAGCGCGCGATCCTTCTCGAAGTACTGGCGGTACTCCTTGTAGGTGGTCGAGCCAATGCAGCGGATCGTCCCGGACGACAAAGCCGGCTTGAGCAGGTTGGACGCATCCATCGCGCCGCCGGACGTCGCGCCGGCGCCGATCACGGTATGGATCTCGTCGATGAACATGATCGCGCCCGGATAGGCCTCGATCTCCTTGATCACCTGCTTGAGGCGCTCTTCGAAATCGCCGCGATAGCGCGTACCGGCGAGCAGCGTGCCCATGTCGAGCGCGAACACGGTCGCGCCCTTGAGGACGTCCGGCACTTCGCCATGGATGATGCGGCGCGCCAGGCCCTCGGCGATCGCGGTCTTGCCGACGCCGGCTTCGCCGACGAACAACGGGTTGTTCTTCGAGCGGCGGCACAGCACCTGGATCGTGCGGCTGATTTCCGAGTCGCGGCCGATCAGCGGATCGATCTTGCCTTCCTTGGCCTTCTTGTTGAGGTTGACGCAGTAAGCCTCGAGCGCGTCGCCTTTTTTCTTGGGCTCGTCGCCGGCACCGCCTTTGGCGTCGGCCTCCTCGTCGGCGCCGCGCACCGGGCGCTGCTCGGTGAGGCCCGGACGCTTGGCGATGCCGTGGCTGATGTAGTTGACGGCGTCGTAGCGCGTCATGTCCTGCTCCTGCAGGAAATAGGCGGCGTGGCTCTCACGCTCGGCAAAGATGGCGACCAGCACATTGGCGCCGGTCACTTCCTCGCGGCCCGACGACTGCACATGGATGACCGCGCGCTGGATGACGCGCTGGAACCCGGCTGTCGGTTTCGAGTCTTCGCTGCCGTCGGTAATGAGGTTCTCGAGTTCCGACTCGAGATAGGAGACGAGGCTGCGGCGCAGCTTCTCGAGGTCCACATTGCACGCCCGCATCACCGCGGAGGCGTCCTGATCGTCGATCATCGCCAGCAGGAGATGCTCCAGCGTGGCGTATTCGTGATGCCGCTCATTCGCAAGCGCGAGCGCTCGATGAAGCGATTGTTCCAGGCTGCGGGAGAATGTCGGCATTCCGTGTTCCAGTCCCAGTTATCGATAAGTTCCGATCGAAGCGTCCCCCACCCCGAATCCTACTTTTTTTCCATCACGCACTGCAAAGGATGCTGATGTTTCCGCGCAAAGTCCATCACCTGCGTGACCTTGGTCTCCGCGACTTCATATGTATAAATGCCGCACTCGCCCATGCCGTGGTGATGCACGTGCAACATGATGCGCGTTGCCGCCTCGTGATCCTTGCCGAAGAAGCGCTCGATCACATGAACGACAAACTCCATCGGCGTGTAGTCGTCGTTCAATATAAGCACGCGATACAGGTTTGGCCGCTTGGTCTGCGGCTTGGTCTTGGTGATGACCGCGACGTTCGGCTCGCCCGGCGTTGGCGGGGTCGGCTTCTTGCGGTCATCATCCGCCATAGAGGCGGCACGGCCGGCCGCAACGGGCCCGCGCGCGACGGCCTTGCGCCCCGCAGTGGGCGCGGGCGGATGGGATGCAGGCGTCGTCTTCTTCGTCATGATCCGTCGAATGTCGTTCAAGCCAGGCAAGTTTGACGCCAAGAACCGCAATCGGGGGCCCGAAACGCCGGCTCAAGCGTTGCACCCCCGAGGGCCCGCCGTCACCCCACCCGATCGGTTATTCACCATCATAAGGACGTCGGCGCCATCCTTCCAACCTGCCAAACCGGCCCCAAACCAAACCGCGCCTGCGGCGTTTTCACGCGATAGCCCGGGGGCTTAGGCCTCAGATAGCCACTGCCGGCGCATTCTCAAGCCGCCCGCCGGGGCGAATCGGCAGGAGCCACGGGACGCCGCTTTCAGGAGCCGCCGGCACCCTGGCCGAGCGCCGCGCCGTCGGAGCGACCCGGACGGCGCCTCCCCGGCGCCCGGTCCGGTCGTCGAACGGCGCATCCGCAAGCCGCCGTTAAGGATGTCCTCTAAGAACTATTCGGCATTCGCGCCGCGAAAGGCAGATGCTGTTTACCAGGCAAGCCTTTGTTCCGCCGGGGTTTGTCGGGGCTGACCCGCCTCAACCCTTAGCGGCCGCCCCCGTTTTCCATCGCTCTATATACTGCTGCTTTAATAGCATTCTGTATGAAGGCGACCGGTAGCAGCACCCGGTGGCAGTCATGACGAATTATTGGCACGCCCTTGCCCGCAAATGGCTCCGCGGTTTTTCGCGCTTCGGGCGCGAAACCAGCGGCAATGTCGCCCTCACCTTCGCGCTGGCGTCGCTGCCGATCGTCGGCACCGTCGGCGCCGCGGTTGATTACAGCCATGCCAACAACGTGAAAGCGGCGCTGCAGGCCGCGCTCGATTCAACCGCGTTGATGCTGGCGCGCGACGCCTCCGAACTGAGTGCGTCCGACCTCAACGCCAAGGCGCTGACCTATTTCAAGGCGATGTTCGACCGGCCGGAGGCCGGCAACATCGCGGTCACCGCCACCTATACGACCAGCGGCGGCTCCAAGGTCGTGGTCAACGGCTCGGCGGCAGTGCCGACCACGTTCCTCGGCATCATGGGCTACAACAACATCACGGTCGGCGGATCCTCGACGACAGCCTGGGGCACGACGCGGCTGCGCGTCGCGCTGGCGCTCGACAATACCGGCTCGATGGCCTCCGACGGCAAGATGACGGCGCTCAAGGCGGCGACCAAGGATCTGCTGACGCAGCTCAAGAACGCCGCCACCGTGAACGGCGATGTCTATGTCTCGATCATTCCCTTCGCCAAGGACGTGAATATCGGCGCCACCAACTACAATGCGAGCTATATCGACTGGACGGACTGGAATGCCGACAACCAGACCTGCAGCAATGGCGGCGGTTGGGGCGGCTGGGGCGGCGGCGGCTGGAGTTGGGGCGGCTGGGGCTGGGGCGGCGGCGGCGGCGGTGGCGGCAGTTGCTCGGCCGCGAACCACAACACCTGGAACGGCTGCGTGACTGATCGCGGGCCGTCAAATGCGCCCGGAAATTCGACCTGGGATCAGGTCGTCACCGCGCCGGATGGCAGCGCCAATTCGAAATGGCCGGCGGAGCAGTACGACGCCTGCCCGGTCGCCATGAAGGGCCTGTCCTACGACTGGACCTCGATGAACAGTCTCGTCGACTCGATGCAGCCGAACGGCGCCACCAACCAGCCGATCGGCCTGGTTTGGGGCTGGCAATCGCTGGTCGGCGGTGGCCCGCTGACGGCGCCGGCCAAGGACTCCAACTACAACTATTCCGACATCATCATCCTGATGTCGGACGGTCTGAACACGCAGGATCGCTGGTACGGCAACGGCTCGAATACCTCGACGGCGGTCGACAACCGCATGTATCAGACCGGCAATGGCTCCGGCACCTGCGCCAACATCAAGGCGTCCGGCGTCACCATCTACACGATCCAAGTCAACACCGGCGGCGACCCGACGTCGACGCTGCTGAAGAACTGCGCCGGCACCAAGGACAAGACCTACGATCCGGACAAGTTCTTCATGGTCACGACCGCGAACGGTATCGGGGCGGTGTTCAGCCAGATCGGCAGCGCCCTGACGCAGTTGCGCGTCGCCAAGTAGAGCGGCGCACCGGTGGCGCATCCGCAAAAAAAAATAGCCCGGCGCAACTGCCGGGCTGATCATTCC
>JAHCKF010000200.1 GCA_026125925.1 Pseudolabrys sp. | reverse complement strand
ATGGTTGGGCTTCACCTCCGCGACCGGCGGCATAACCTGAGCGCAGATGCCTTGCGCGATCGGGCAGCGGGTGCGGAATGGACAGCCGGATGGCGGATCGACGGTGCTCGGCGGCTCGCCCTGCAGCGGCAAGCGCTGGCGGGCCGCCTCGATGGTGGCGTCGGGAATGGGCACCGCGGAAATCAGGTAGCGCGTGTAGGGATGCAGCGGCTCGGCGAACAAAGTGTCGGCCGGCGCAATCTCCATGACGCTGCCAAGATAGAGCACGACGACGCGATCCGAGATATGCCGCACCACGGCGAGATCGTGGGCGATAAACAGGTAGGTGAGGCCAAAGCGCTCCTGCAAATCGATCAGCAGGTTGATGATCTGCGCCTGGATGTTGACGTCGAGCGCCGAGATCGGCTCGTCGGCGATGATGAAATCCGGCCGCACCGAGAGCGCCCGGGCGATGGAGATGCGCTGGCGCTGGCCTCCGGAGAATTCGTGCGGATAGCGTCCGGCTGCCTTCTGCGGCAGGCCGACGACGTCGAGCAACTCGGCGATGCGCGCGCGCGTTTCCTTTTCGTTTGCCGTCACCTCGTGGAAGCGCAACGGCTCGCCGAGAATGTCGCCCACGGTCATGCGGGGGTTGAGCGAGGCGTAAGGGTCCTGGAACACCATCTGCATGCGCCGGCGCAGCGGCCGGATCTGCGCCTGCGAGGCATGGGCGATGTCCTGGCCATGGAACAGCACTAATCCCGACGTCGGCTCGTGGATGCGCGCGACAACGCGGGCCAAAGTCGATTTTCCGCAGCCGGATTCGCCCACGAGGCCGACGGTTTCCCCCTGCGCGATGTCGAGGCTGACGCCGTTGATGGCGTGCACCCACTTCTGCTGGCCGAACAGCGTGGTCTTCGGCAGCGGGAAGTGCTTGACGACGTTGCGCAGCTCAAGCATGCGCTCGCCGCGCTTGATCACGGTCTCGCTGGCATGGCCGCCGCCGCCATGCGTCTTGGCCTCGGCCGGCGCGGTACGGCTCGTCTCCGGCGGCGGCAGATCCTGACCGGCCTGTGTCACCCAGCAGCGCGACTTGCGGCCTGGCGCGATTTCGACGAGTTCGGGATGCTGATCGCACTTCTCGATGCGGAACGGGCAACGCGCGGCAAAGCGACAGCCCGTAGGCATATTCAGGGGGTCGGGCGGCGTGCCCTCGATGGTGACGAGGCGGCGCTGGCCGGGCACATGGCGATCGATACGCGGCACGGCGTTGATCAGCGCCCAGGTATAGGGGTGGCGCGGATCGGCGAGGATCTTCTCGGTCGGACCTTCCTCGACGATCTCGCCGGCATACATGACGACGACGCGCGAGCAGACGCTGGCGATGACACCGAGATTGTGGCTGATCAGGACGATCGCGGTTTTGAAGTCGCGGTTGAGCTCGACGATGAGCTCGAGAATCTGCGCCTGGATGGTGACGTCGAGCGCCGTGGTCGGCTCGTCGGCGATCAGCAGTTGCGGCTCGTTGGAGAATCCCATCGCCAGCATGACGCGCTGGCGCATGCCGCCGGAGAACTGGTGCGGATAGCTGTCCACCGCACGCTCCGGGGCCGTGATGCCCATGCGGCCGAGCAGCTTGATGGCGCGGTCGAGGGCCTGCTCCTCGGTCAGGCGGCCGTGCACCACCATGGTCTCGACGAGCTGTCGCGCGATCTTGACCACCGGATTGAGCGACGTCATCGGATCCTGGAAGACCATGGCGATGCCGCCGCCGCGGATTTTGCGCAGCTCCTCGTCGGCCATCGTCACGACATCGCGGCTGTCGAACACGATTTCGCCGCCGGCGATGCGCGCCGGGTCCTCGATCAGACGCATCAGCGACAGCGCCGCCACCGTCTTGCCGGAGCCGGATTCGCCGACGATGCCGAGCGTCTCGCCAGGCGCCACCGAATAGGTGATGCCGTCGACGGCGCGGACGACGCCTTCGTCGGTGTAGAAGTAGGTTCGCAGGTCGCGCACATCGAGAATGTTGCCGTCATCCTGCGATGCGGTCGCCCCGGCGGCGGAAAAGCGGGTGAGGTCCTGCATCGTCATGCCTCACCAGCGCCGCGACTTGGGGTCGAGCCAGTCGCGCACGCCGTCGCCCATGAAGTTGAAGCCGAGCACGATCGACAGAATGGCGAGGCCGGGGAAGGTGGCGACCCACCATTGTTCGATCAGCTCGCGGCCCTCGGCCACCATCGAACCCCATTCCGGCGTCGGCGGCACGACGCCGAGGCCGAGGAAGGACAGGCCGGCGAAGGTGATGATGGCGTTACCGACATCGAGCGTTACCAGCACGATCAGAGGCCCGACCGAATTCGGGATGATGTGGCGGATGAGGATGCGCGCCGGGCTGTAGCCGACCACCATGGCGGCTTCGACATATTCCTGCGAGCGCTGCACGATGATCATCGAGCGGGCGAGTCGGGCGAATTTCGGCCACCACACCACCAGCATGGCGATGATGGTGTTCATGGCGCCGATGCCGAGCGCGGCGGCGATCGCCAGCGCCAGGATGATCGGCGGGAAGCATAGCACGAGATCGGTGATGCGCATCGTCACCTCCTCGATCTTGCCTCGCGAATAGGCGGCGATGCCGCCCACCAGCGTGCCGAACACCGCGGCGACCACGACGACGACGATGCCGGTGAACAGCGAGATGCGGGCGCCGTAGAGCAAGCGCGTCAGCACGTCGCGGCCGAGCATATCGGTGCCGAGCCAGTGCAGTTGCGAGGGCGGTTGCAGACGCTTCGTGACATCGACCAGTTCGGGCGAATAGGGCGTCAGCAACGGCGCGAAAATGGCGACCAATACCCACGCGAGGATGATCGCAGCGCCGATGCCTGGCAGGCCGTAGCGCCGGAAGTTGCGCCGCCACAGCGACCTCGGTTTGTCCACGGCGATCGCGCCGGTTCCCGCGGTCACGCTCATCGGATCACCCGCGGATCGAGCAGGGCGTAGCTGATATCGACCAGAAGATTGATGACGAGGTAGGTGACGGCCACCACCAAGGTGATGCCCATGATCGCCGGGAAATCGAGCGCCGCGGCGCTGCGGAAGGTGTAGCGGCCGAGTCCGGGCCAGGAGAAGATCGTCTCGGTCATAACCGCGCCGGCGAGCAGGTTGGCGTAAGCGAGGCCGCCGAGCGTTACCACCGGGATCAACGCATTGGGCAGGATGTGGCGCATCACGATCTTGCGTTCCGTCAGGCCCTTGGCGCGGGCGACGCGGACATAATCCTGGTGCATGCACTCGAGCACGCTGGCGCGCGTGGTTCGCGTGATGAGGCCGAGCGTCGCCGCCGCCAGCACGGTCGAGGGCAGGATGAGATGCGCCGCCGCGTCGCGGAACGTTGCCCAGTCGCCGGCGAGGATGCTGTCGATCAGGAACAGGCCGGTGACGCTGGGCGGCGCGAAGGCGATTGGATCGAGGCGCCCGGGGCCGGGCGCGATCTGCAATTCGCCGTAGAAGATGGCGAGCACAATGAAGGCGAGCCAGAAGGTCGGCGACGAGACGCCGATCAGCGACAGGAAACGCGCGACGTGGTCGATCCAGGAATCGCGGCGCACCGCGGCGATGACGCCGAGCGGCACGCCGATGACGATGGACATGAGAAAGCCGACGGTCGCGAGTTCGATGGTCGCCGGCGCGTAATTCTTGATGTCCTCTAGCACCGGGCGCTGCGACGCAATCGACAGGCCGAGATCGCCATGCGCCAGCTCCTTGAGGAAGATGAAATAGCGCGTCCAGAGCGGCTCATCGAGCGCCCACTTGGCGCGGAACGCCTTGAGGAAGTCGGGATTGGACGCGGCGAGATCGCCGAGCTGCGCCAGCGCCGGATCGCCTGGCACCGTGTTGGCGATCAGAAAGATCACCAGCGTCGCAAGGATCGCCATCACCACTGCAACGCCAAGCCGGGAGACGATGTAACGCGGCATGGCGCTGTTATCCGTCCATCCGGAGGGCGGATGACGGTGGACTCGGGTGCTGTGCTCGTCGGCGGACGGTCAAGGCTCCCTCCCTTAAAAGGCTTATTTTACGCCTTTTAGATCGTTCTAAATTTTTGATGACGACTTGTCAAATCCCGCCTAGGATCGTCGCCAATCACAACAGCCCCGCTGCGGAATTGGTGCGATGCGGGGATGGGACGGAACATCAGGCGGGGGCAAGCCGCACCATCATGAGCATAGCAGAAATCGAAAGCGACGCAGAAGATCGCCACCAGATGATGCGGGAAACCGCGCGTCAGTTTGCCGAGCGCGAGATCCGGCCGATCGCCGCGGAACTGGACGAAACCGAACGGTTCCCGTCCGAACTCTACACGAAGATGGCGCGGCTCGGCATGTTCGGCATCACCGTGCCCGACGAACTGGGCGGCGCCGGCGCGGATGTCGTGTCCTACGCGCATGTGATGGAGGAGTTGTCGCGCGGCTATGCGTCGGTCGCCGATCAGTGCGGCCTCGTCGAACTGGTCGGCACGCTGCTCTCAACCTACGGCACGCCGGAGCAGCAGCGCACGTTCCTCAGGCCGTTGCTGAAAGCCGAGCGCCGCTGCGCTTACGCCATCACCGAGGCGGAAGCCGGCTCCGATGTTTCCGGCATCAAGACGACGGCGGTCGAAACAGCGGATGGCTGGCGGCTCAATGGCGGCAAGCTGTGGATCCACAACGCGCCGGTGGCGGATTTCGCCGTGGTGCTGGCGCGCACGGCGCCGGAGCTCGGCAAGCGCGGCATGAGCATCTTCATCGTCGAGCGCGACCGCAAAGGCTACCGCGTCGGCCGGCAGGAGCACAAAATGGGCCAGCGCGCCTCGCAGGTCGGGGCGCTTCATTTCGACGACATCGACTTGCCGAAGTCGGCGCTGCTCGGCCCGCTCAACCGCGGCTTCCACATGATGATGAGCGTGCTCGACAAGGGTCGCGTCGGCATCGCCTCGCTCGCCGTCGGCATCCTGCAGGGCGCGCTCGATGCTTCCGTCGCTTATGCCAAGGAGCGGCGGCAGTTCGGCCAGGCGATCAGCGAATTCCAGGCGGTACAGTGGATGCTGGCCGACATGGCGAAGGACCTGCACGCGGCGCGGCTGATGACGCTGCATGCGGCCGCCGCCCTGGACAGCGGCGAACGCGCCACGACGGAATGCTCGATGGCCAAGTGCTTCGCCGCCGACGCCGCGGTGACGCACGCCGCCAACGCCGTGCAGGTGCATGGCGGCATGGGCTATATCCGCGGCATGGAAGTCGAACGGCTGTATCGCGACGCCAAGATCACGCAGATCTATGAAGGCACCAACCAGATCCAGCGCATGCTGATCGCACGGCAGTTGTTGGCATGAGCGAGCGTCCGCGCATTTTCATCACCGGCGGCCGGCGCGGCATTGGCCGCGGTGTCGCCTATGCCTTCGCCGAAGCCGGCTATGACGTCGTCGTCAACGATATCGTCCGCGACGCCGCCGCCGACGAGACCCTGGCGGGGCTGCGTGAGCGCGGCGCCGGCGCCGTCTTCATCGAAGGCGACATCGCCGATCTCGCCGGCCACACAGCGCTGATCGACGCCGCCTGGAACGCCTTCGGCGACATCGACTGCCTGTTCAACAATGCCGGCATCACGTCGCGCGTGCGCGGCGACATGCTCGAATTGACGCCGGAAAGTTACGACGCGGTGATGGGCGTCAACCTGCGCGGGCCGTTCTTCCTGACGCAGCAGATCGCGCGGCGCATGGTGGCGGCGCCGGCCGGCCCGCATCCGCGGTCGATCATCAACATCTCCTCGGCGAACGCGACCCTGGTGGCGCCGGAGCGCGCCGACTACTGCCTGTCGAAGACCGCCGTTTCGATGATGACCAAGCTCTACGCCGTGCGTCTTGCCGAAGCCGGCATCGCGGTGTTTGAGATCCGCCCCGGCATCATCCGCACCGACATGACCGCTGTAGTCCGCGAGAAATACGACCGCCTGATCGGTGAGGGCGTCGTGCCGGCGAAGCGCTGGGGCGAGCCGGCCGATATCGGCAGGGCTGCTGTGGCGCTCGCCTCCGGCAGCCTGCATTACAGTTCCGGCGACGCCATTCACGTCGATGGCGGTCTCAACATTCAGCGATTGTAGGAGCGCCCGGCGTGCCGGCTCATGGCGGCTCAGCCCACCTTGCCAGCGGAGCGCCGCAACGGCTTGGTATGGTTGCCGAGCGGCTTGCCGCTCGACGCGCGTACGACCAGCTTGGGTTCGAGCACGGTTTCGCGGCGCGGCGCCTTGTGATCGGCGATGCGGTCGAGCAGCATCTGCGCGGCGAGTTCGCCCATGGCGGTGGTGTCGATCGCTACGGTGGTGAGCGCGGGGCTCCACAGCGCCGCCTCCCTGATGTCGTCTTGGCCGGTCACGGCGAAGTCGCGTCCCGGCTCCAGGCCGAGCTGGCGCAGGCCCAGCATCACGCCGAAGGCGACGACGTCGTTGAAACAGGCCGCCGCGGTCGGCGGGTCCGGCATTGCAAGCAGCGCCTTGATCGCCTCGGCGCCTTTCTCACGGGTTGGCGTCGTGTGGATGATCAGCGTCTCGTCGAGCGCGATGCCGTGGGCGGCGAGCGCCTCGGCATAGCCGGCGCGGCGCTCCCAGCCGGTGGAGATGAGGTCGAGGCCGCCGACCATGGCGATGCGGCGGTGGCCGAG
>JAHCKF010000020.1 GCA_026125925.1 Pseudolabrys sp. | reverse complement strand
GGCCGACCTGAAGCAACGCACCGATGCGCTGGCGGACTTCGTCATCGCGGCGCGCAAGCGCTACGGCCTGGAAGCGCCGATCGCACTCGGCTTCTCCAATGGCGCCAACATCGCCGCCGCGATGCTCATGCAACATCCGTATGTTCTGTGCGGTGCAGTGCTATTGCGGGCGATGGTGCCATATGCCGATCCGCCGTCGGCATCGATCCCCCGCACACCGGTGCTGATCGCCTCCGGCGCGCAGGATCCGATCATGCCGGCATCGAACCCGGCGCAACTGGCGGCGCAGTT
Organism: Pseudolabrys sp.; assembly: GCA_026125925.1. The sequence goes on along the minus strand of JAHCKF010000020.1, from coordinate 20,206 downwards.
GCGCGAGCGCGGGGCCACAGTCGATCACCGTGTGGTACCGGCCAGCCACGGCCTGACGCAGACCGACGTCAGTCTGGCGGCTGCATTCATCAAGAATGTCGCAGCGAAAGCACCGGCGCTCTGAGCGGATATCGAAATCGAAATACAACTCCGCATCATGGCCGGGCTTGTCCCGGCCATTGAAGCCTTGCCGCCGAACGTTGTATCTAAAGACGCGGATGCCCGGCCCAAGGCCGGGCATGACGGACTTTACTTAACCGGCCAGCCGCGCATGGCGAGATCGGCGACCTTGCGCAGTTCGTCCCGGCTGGCGCCTGCGGCGGCGCGCACCGACATGCCGTCGAGCACCGTCATGTAATAGCGCGCGAGATCCTTGGCCTCGATTTCGTCGGGCAGTTCGCCCGAGGCCTTAGCCTTGATAAAGCGCTCGATGAGCATCTGCTCGCTCTCGGCGCGCTTGGCGCTCATGTGGTCGGAGATGACCTGACCGCAATCGCCGCTGGTGAGCGTCCCCTTCACCAGCATGCAGCAATGCGGATTGCCCTCTTCCGCGTAGAAGCCGATGACGCGTTCGAACAGCAACTCCATCATGGCGCGCGCGGTCGGCGCACTCATGAGTTCGGACCAGACCTGCTTGCGCACTTCCGCATAGCGGTCCAGCGCGGAGCGAAAAAGCTTCTCCTTGTTGCCGAACGCTGCGTAGAGGCTGGGCGGACTGATCCCCATGGCCTGGGTCAGTTCCGATATGGAAGTGCCCTCATAGCCATTGCGCCAGAATACATCCAATGCCTTGTCCAGGGCCTGTTCGGTGTCGAACTCCCTGGGTCTTCCCATTGTTCCCATTACGGAATTTTCCCTCGGCCGTTTTCCCCTCAGCCAATTTCCGTTAGCGACTTTTTTGCCACGGTATCACGAAAGTCGCCTTTATTTTGTAACGCCACTTATATAACTACCTTGACACCGTGTTCCACTCACCACATGTGTAGCGTCCGTTACATATATGGTTGGTGGAGAAACTTCAATGGAATCGCAATCCAAAACGGGGCCCGGTCGCGCCCGTCTCTGGAGCGCAGGGGTCGCCGCCCTCGTCATCGTTGCGGCGGTCGGCGTCTACATGGTCCTGCCGGGCACCGACACCCCGTCCAAGGCGGTCGCCGCGGCGGCTGCGCCGGCGGCGGTGCCGGTATCGGTCGCCATCGTCGAACCCCGTTCCGTCAAGCTGTGGGATGAGTTTTCCGGCCGGCTCGAAGCCGTCGAGCGCGTCGATATCCGCTCGCGCGTGGCCGGCGCCATCGAATCCGTCCATTTCCACGAAGGCGCGCTGGTCGCCAAGGGCGACGTCCTCATCAGCATCGATCCGGCGCCCTACGCCGCCGAGGTGATGCGCGCCAAGGCGCAACTCGCGGCCGCGCAGGCCCGTTCGGCCCTGACCGAGACCGATCTCGAGCGCGGCAAGCAGCTCATCGATTCGCGCACGCTATCCCAGCGCGATCTCGACCAGCGCGTGAACGCGTCGCGGGAAGCCGATGCCAACGTCAAAGCTGCGCAGGCGAGCCTGGAATCGGCACAGCTCAATCTCGATTACACCAAGATCCGCGCGCCGGTGGCTGGCCGCGTCGGCCGTCTCAACGTCACCGTCGGCAATCTCGTCGCCGCCGGCGCCAACGGCCCGGTGCTGACGACTCTGGTCTCGGTCAATCCGATGTATGCCAGCTTCGACGCTGACGAAGCCGCGGTGCGCCGTGCGCTCGGCTCGCTGCCGACGCAGGCGGCGCGCGACGAGATCGATCGCATTCCGGTGCAGATGATCGTCGGCGGCAGTGACCAGCCGCGCCAGGGCAAATTGCAGCTGATCGACAACCAGGTCGCCTCCGCGACGGGTACGCTGCGGCTGCGCGCGGTGTTCGACAACGCCGACGGTGCGCTCATCCCCGGCCAGTTCGCACGCTTATTCCTGGGCCGCGCGGACAACAAGCCGCTTCTCATGGTCAGCGAGCGGGCGGTGGGGACCGACCAGGACAAGCGTTACGTGCTGGTCGTCGACAAGGAGAAGAAGGCGGCCTATCGCGAGGTCAGCCTCGGCGCCGCCGCCGACGGCTTGCGCGTCGTCGATGCCGGCCTCCATGCCGGCGACCAGGTCATCGTCAATGGCCTGATGCATGTCCGGCCCGGCGCTCCGGTCGAACCGAAGCTGGTGCCGATGCTGGCCGCCAACGACAGCAAAACCGCGAGCCGCTGACGGCGGCTCGCTTCCCTTTCAACTGACTTAGCGCCTTCCCGACGCCGGTACTGCCATGAATATTTCACGCTTTTTCATCGACCGCCCGATCTTTGCCGGCGTGCTGTCGACGTTGATCTTCCTCGCCGGCCTGCTGGCGCTGCGGGCCATGCCGATTTCGGAGTACCCGGAAGTCGTACCGCCGTCCGTCGTCGTGCGCGCGCAATATCCCGGCGCCAACCCGCGCGTCATCGCCGAGACCGTGGCGACGCCGATCGAGGAATCCGTCAACGGCGTCGAGGGCATGCTCTATATGAGCAGCCAGGCGACCACCGACGGCCTGATGACGCTGACCGTCACCTTCGCGCTCGGCACCGATCCCGACAAGGCGACGCAGCTCGTACAGAATCGCGTGGCACAAGCCGAAGCGCGGTTGCCGGAGGAAGTGCGCACGCTCGGCATCACCACGACCAAGAGTTCGCCCGACCTGACCATGGTCGTGCACATCCTGTCGCCGAACGGCCGCTACGACATGACGTATCTGCGCAACTATGCGCTGCTCAACGTCAAGGACCGTATCGCCCGCATCAAAGGCATCGGCGACGTGCAACTGTTTGGCGCCGGCGACTACGCCATGCGCGTCTGGCTCGACCCCCAGAAGATCGCGGCGCGAGGGCTCTCCGCCGGCGATATCGTCCGCGAAATCCGGGCGCAGAACGTGCAGGCCGCCGCCGGCATCGTCGGCGGTTCGCCCAGCGAGCCTGGGCTCAATCTCCAGCTTTCGTTGAACGCCCAGGGCCGCCTCAACACCGTAGAGGAGTTCGGCGACATCATCGTCCGCACCGGAACCGACGGCCAGGTAACGCGGCTGAAGGATGTCGCGCGCCTCGAACTCGGTTCGGCCGATTATGCGTTGCGCTCATTGCTCGACAACAAGGACGCGGTCGCCATCGGCATCATGCAGGCGCCGGGCTCGAACGCGCTCGACATCTCCGACAGCGTGCGCAAGGTGATGGCCGACCTCAAGAACGCCATGCCGGAAGGCGTCGACTACTCGATCGTCTACGATCCGACGCAGTTCATCCGCGCCTCGATCGAGGCCGTCGTGCACACGCTGCTCGAAGCCATCGTGCTCGTCGTGCTGGTCGTCATCCTGTTCCTGCAGACCTGGCGCGCCTCGATCATTCCGCTGCTCGCCGTGCCGGTGTCGATCATCGGCACCTTCGCGGTGATGTACGCCCTCGGCTTCTCGATCAACGCGCTGTCGCTGTTCGGCCTGGTGCTGGCAATCGGCATCGTGGTCGACGACGCCATCGTCGTGGTCGAGAACGTCGAACGAAACATCGAAAACGGCCTGTCGGCGCGCGACGCCACCTATCGCGCCATGAGCGAAGTGTCGGGTCCGATCATCGCCATCGCCCTGGTGCTGGTCGCGGTGTTCGTGCCGCTCGCCTTCATCAGCGGCTTGTCTGGCCAGTTCTACAATCAGTTTGCGCTCACCATCGCCATTTCGACGGTGATCTCGGCGATCAACTCGCTCACCTTGTCGCCTGCCCTCGCCGCGCTGCTGCTCAAGGGCCACGATGCGCCGAAGGACTGGCTCACTCGCGGCATGGACAAGGTGCTCGGCCCGTTCTTCCGCCTGTTCAATCGCGGCTTCGGCGCCGGCACCCGCGCCTATGGCGGCGGTGTGACCGGCCTGCTCGGCCGCAAAACCATCGTCATGGGCGTTTACGTCGTGCTGGTCGGCGTCACCATCGCCATGTTCCGCATCGTGCCAGGTGGCTTCATCCCGAGCCAGGACAAGCAGTATCTTGTCGGCTTCGCGCAATTGCCTGACGGCGCCACGCTCGACCGCACCGAAGACGTAATCCGCCAGATGAGCGATATCGCGCTCAAGACGCCGGGTGTCGAAAGCGCGGTCGCCTTCCCCGGCCTGTCGATCGCGGGCTTCACCAATTCATCGAATGCCGGCATCGTCTTCGTGACACTGAAGCCATTTGACGAACGCAAGACGCCGAACCTGTCGGGCGGCGCCATCGCCATGGCGCTGAACATGAAGTATGCGGCGATCGGCGACGCGTTCATCGCCATGTTCCCGCCGCCACCCGTGATGGGCCTCGGTACGATCGGCGGCTTCAAGCTGCAGATCGAGGATCGCGCCGGTCTCGGCTATCGCGTCCTCGACGACGCCACCAAGGCTTTCCTCGGCAAAGCGATGCAGGCGCCGGAATTGGCGGGTCTGTTCACCAGCTTCCGCGTGAACGTGCCTCAGCTTTATGCGGATATCGACCGCACCAAGGCGCGCCAGCTCGGCGTGCCGGTGCCGGATATCTTCGAGGCGCTTCAGACTTACCTTGGCTCGGTCTACGTCAACGACTTCAACAAGTTCGGCCGCACCTATTCGGTCCGCGTGCAGGCTGACGCGAAATTCCGCGCTCATGCGGAGGATGTGGCGCGGCTGCAGGTGCGATCGAGCAACGGCCAGATGGTGCCGCTCGGCGCGGTGCTGAACATCAAGTCGACTGCGGGCCCGGAGCGGGCGATGCGCTACAACGGCTTCCTGTCCGCGGATATCAGCGGCGGCCCGGCTCCCGGCTATTCGTCGGGCCAGGCCCAGGCGGCGATCGAACGCATCGCCGCGGAAACGCTGCCGAAGGGCATCAGCTTCGAGTGGACCGAATTGACCTACCAGCAGATCCTCGCCGGCGACTCCGCGGCGCTGATCTATCCGCTGGCGATCCTGCTCGTGTTCCTCGTGCTCGCCGCGCTCTATGAAAGCCTCATCCTGCCGATGGCGATCCTGATGGTTGTGCCGACGGGCCTGATGGCGGCGATGATTGGCGTCTGGCTGACCGGCGGCGACAACAACATCTTCACGCAGATCGGCCTGTTCGTGCTGGTCGGCCTGTCGGCGAAGAACGCCATCCTGATCGTCGAGTTCGCGCGTGAGTTGGAGTTCGCCGGCGAACCGCCGCTCAAGGCCGCGATCACCGCGAGCCGTTTGCGGCTGCGACCGATCCTGATGACGTCGATGGCGTTCATCATGGGCGTGGTGCCCCTCGTCACCTCGGTCGGCGCCGGCGCAGAGATGCGTCACGCCATGGGTGTCGCGGTGTTTGCCGGCATGATCGGTGTCACCGTGTTCGGCATCTTCCTGACGCCGGTGTTCTACATGGTGGTGCGCGCGCTCTCCGGCTTCAGGCCGTTGCGCATGCATGGCGCCGCACCGGCGCCCGAGGCCAGCGCACCGGCATCGCACTAGACGTAAGCACCGGGGCTGGCGCCCTCGCCAGTCTTGATGTTACACCGGCCTCTCCGCATCGGAGCTGGTCATGGGGCAACATCATATCCTGCGTGGCGATGTCGGCACGGTGCACCGCGGCGTATTCGATGCCGCGATCAAGCCGGTGCTGCGCATCGCGTCCGGTGACACCGTCGAGGTGACGACTCTCTCCGGCAATGACGAGAATTCGCCCCCTGCCGGTTCCGGCCTCACGCTGATGCCTGAGCATGCCCGCGTGCTGGCGCAGGTGCCGCGCGGCATTGGCGCGCATCTCATGACCGGCCCGATCGCGGTCGCCGGTGCGGTACCCGGCGACGAGCTCGTCGTGGAAGTGCTGGAGCTCGGCTTCCCGCAGCCCTGGGGCTGGAACATGATCAAGCCCGGCGCCGGCACGCTGCCGGCCGACTTCCCGAACCTGCGGCACATCTTCACGCCGATCGACGAAGCGCGCGGCGTCGTCACCATGCCGTGGGGGCTCGAGCTCAAGGTGGCGCCGTTCTTCGGCGTCATGGGCGTCGCGCCCCGCCCCGCCGACGGAGCCTGCATCTCCAACATCCCGCGTGCCTTCGGCGGCAACATGGACCTCAAGCACCTCGGCGTCGGCGCAACATTGCATCTGCCGGTATTCAATGACGGCGGACTGCTGTCGGTCGGCGACGGCCATGCGCTGCAAGGCGACGGCGAGGTTTGCGTCACCGCCATCGAGACGGCCTTGCGCGGCAAGCTGCGCGTGACGCTGGCGAAAGAGACCGGCATCGACCACCCCTGGGCGGAGACGCCGACGCATCTCATCACCATGGGCTTCGACGAGGATCTCGACCGCGCGGCGGAATTCGCCCTGCGCGCGATGATCCGGAAGATCGGCGAGATCGGCGGTCTGTCGGCGGAAGACGCCTATTCGCTGTGCAGCGTCGCTGCCGACGTGCACGTGACACAGCTCGTCAACATCTCGAAGGGCGTGCACGTGATGATCGCGAAGGACCTGCTGAGGGACGGCTAGCCACGATCGACAATCACCGCGACCGGGCCGCCACCGTCCGGGCCCTGATGCTCAGCGCCGCCGGAGACATAGATCTCGGCGTGACCGACCAGACCGGCGAGTGCGCCGCAGACGAAGGCGCGGGCATGGCGGGTCGAGGCAATATCGCTGTCGTCCAGCATGGTGTGGCGATGGCCGCGCAGCCGGCCGTCATGGCTGGCTTCCGCCTTGGCCAGCAATGCCACCATTCTGCTTCGCCGCGTGGCGTCGAGCTGGCCGGGCGCGCCGAATCCGAGCCGCTGCAGCGCCACGCGTACTGGCTCGATGTCGATGCCGTCGGCCATCACCGCGTGGTCGATCACCAGCGGCCCCGACCACGTCTTCGACATGCCGAGCACGACGATTTCGTGATTGACGAGTTCGATACCAGCCGACGTCGACGCGCGGTCCGACCACAGCGACCAGTCGGCGCCGATCTGCCTATCGTTGATGAAAGTGCGATCGATTTCGCCCAGGGCGACGGCCGCGCCAAGCGCACTCGCGGCACGCGACAAACCCATCGACTTGAGCGTGTCCCGCGTCGCGACCGCCGCGCCGCGGGCATCGGCCTCGGCGACGCGCTGCGCCGTCAGCAGCGGACACTTGATCTGCACGAAGTGCACGTCGGCGGCGTCGGCGATGCCGGCATCACGCATCGCCGCCCGCACGCCCTCAGCGACCTGATCGACCTCGCCGAGCCGGCCGAGCTGCTCGAACGGCAGCGCCGGCGTGTGCGCCCGTCCGATGGCCAGCGCCGGTGATGCGCCGCCCTCACCCTCGGCCCGCTCGAACACCACCCAATGCGGCGCCATACCGCCTTCGGTGCCCCCGGACATGACGAGGCAGACCTGGGCTGCGTCCGCTGCCGGCAGATGACGCCCGAACAATCGCGCCAGCGCCGTCGTCGCCATGCCGCGACTGAAGTCGTTGACCAGACCATTGCCCTCTGTCTTGCCGAGCACGGCGACGACGCCCTTCGGATCGATGCGGCCGGACGCGATCGCGGCCTCGATGCCGCTCATATCGTCGGGCGCGGAAGCGGAAATGCGGTGGACTTTGGCGACGGGCATGGTGATCACGCGCAGTAGAGCGGGCCGGTGTAGTGCTTGCGCAGCGCCGACTTCAGCTCGGGCATGGTCGCACGCACATCAGCGGTCGTCGGATACTTGTCGCGCAACGTCTTCAGCAGTTCGGTCTCGAGCGCGGGCAAATCGACGCCGACGACCTTGCCGCGGCGCACGACATCGCGGCCGGCAACGACGAGCCCCGTGATGTATTGCTTCACGCCCTTGGCCAGCAGCAGATCGAACGGCGGCACGTCCGGCTCGATCAGTTCGGCCGACAGCGCCGGCCAGTCGAGCGTGAGCAGATCGGCCGGCGCGCCTGGCGCAAGCCCCTTCTCCGCCATGCCGGTGACGGCGAAGCGGCCATTGGCAGTGGCAAAGCGCATGAGATCGGCCTGCGAAACACGGACCTCGAAGCCGGAAGCCTTGTGGACGTTGTAGGCGAGCCGCATCTCGCGCAAGCCGTCTTCGTCCTCGTCGAAGGCAAGGCCATCGAGGCCCATGGCAACGCGGCAGCCGCGCCTGATGAATTCGGCGAGCGGCGCCAGGCCGGAACTGACAAGGAAGTTCGACGAGGTATTCACGACGATGGTGGCGCCGCGTTCGGCAATCAGGTCGATCTCATCGGGCCGCAGATAGATGCAATGGGCGAAGGAGACGCGCTCATTGACGAGACCGATGTCGTCGAGATAGCGAACGAGACCCTGCGGGAAAGTGCGGTCGGCCCATTGCCGCTGATATTTGGTTTCGAGCAGGTGCATATGGACGCGTCGCTTCGACGCCGCCAAGGCTTCGCCGATCAGGCGGAGCATCTCGTCGGTGCACCACTGCACCCCCGCGGGGCCGTATTGCACGGTGACGCCGTCGCCTTCGATCTCCCGCGCGACGGTCTCAACCATGGCCACCTGATCCTTCGGCGCGACTGGCTTGCGCAGGAAGCGGCGGGTGACGCATTCGCAAGCTGCCGGTGAGAGCTCGGCCAGCAGCTTCTCGTGCGGGTCGTAGACCAGCGGATTGAGATCGCGGCAATGTACGGCCAGCGCCATGCGAATGCCGACGTCGCGCGCCGCTTTGGCCACGGCCTTGGCTTCAGTCGGAAAGTCGGTGAGCCCTTGCACGCGGGTATAGTGCGCCATGACGGCGCCGACGCCGCCGCGCGCCGACCTCGCAAACGATACGGCGCTCGACAGGTAGGGATCGACCGCCGGCAACAAGGTGAGGTACGGCAGCCAGGCTTCGAGCGGGACATCGTAGCTGCCCGTCTGGCTCAGCCGCGCGATGCGAGCGTGATCGTGGGCATTGGCGAGCGCCGGCATGACGAGGGAACCACCACCCTCGCCGGTCGTGACGGCGGCGATCGTGCCGCCGTCGATGGCGATCGTTTGGTTGGCAGCCGCGGCCTTCCCCGCGCCCGGAAGCAGCCAGGAGGCCGCGACTGTCGTTGTCATTTCGTGTCTCGGGTCGTGGCTCAGAAATTGAGCTTGAGCATGCGCTCGGACTTCGGCGGCAGGAACGAGCGGTCGAAGACGTCCTTCACCGCCGGCGTATTCGGCAGCTTGTAGGTGTCAACCAGCAGCTTGATGCCCTTCTCCATGCGCGCATCGGAGACATCGCCGAGACCGTTGGCGTCGGTCTCCTTGGAGACGAAATGGGTCTTCAAGGCGTACTTCAGACGCTGCAACTCGATATCCTCGTTCATCAACGGCTCGACCTTGAGCATCTCCTTGACGCCCGCCGCCGGATCGGTGGCGACCTCGATCATGGCCCGATTGAGCGCACGGACGAGACCCGCCACCGCCTTCGGCTTCTCGGTGATCAGCGCCTTCGACACCATGATGCCGTTGGAATAGAGGTCGATGCCGTAGTCGGAGTAGTAGAACCAGCGGAAGTCCTTGAGCGGATCCATCTTCATGCCGATGAGGTTGGCATAGCTGGTGACGGTGAAGATCGCCGAGAAATCGACGTCGTTCTTGACCAGCATCTGCTCCTGCAGGTTCGGCGCCATGTTGACGGTCGAGACCTTGGCGGCATCGATGCCGTTGAGCGCGGCGAGCGCCGGGAACAGTTGCCCGGCCGCGCCGCCGGCCGGCGTGCCCATCTTCCTGCCTTCAAGATCCTTGAGCGTCTTGATCGGCGAATCCTTCTTCACGATCAGCGCGAAAGGCGGCGTGTTGTAGATCATGTAGACCATCACCGGCTGCTGGCCCGGCTTGGCGCCGGCGAACTGGATGATGGCGTTCATGTCGCCAAAGCCGGCGTCATAGGTGCCCGACACGATGCGGGTCACGGTCGCGGCCGAGCCGGTGCCCTGGTCGATCGACACGTCGAGGCCTTCCTTGGCGAAGTAGCCATGGTCCTTGGCCCAGAAGATGTAGGCGTGCAGGCCCTGATACTTCCAGTCGAGAGTGAAGCGGATCTTGGTCGGCTCGTCCGCCTTCGCGCCGGCTCCCAGGCAGAGCAGCGCCACCAGCGCCGCCATACCAAAACGCAACTTAGACATTCAGTACTTCTCCATATTGCAGTGGATTGCCGGCAAACCTGTGAACGGGCCGATCAGCCCATCGCGAATTCGTCCTTGCGGTGGGCCCAGCCGGTGATGCGCGCCTCGATCAGCGAGAACACCGCGTAGAGCGCGACGCCCATGATCGCGAGAATGATCAGCCCGGCGAACACCAGCGGCACGTCGAAATTCGACGACGCGATCATCATGACGTTGCCGATGCCGCGGTTAGAGGCCACCGTCTCGGAAATGACGGTACCGACAAAGGCGAGCGTCACCGCGACCTTCAGCGACGCGAAGAAATACGGCATGGTGCGCGGCAGGCCGACGTTCCACAGAATGTCGAGCTTGGTGGCGCGCAGCGCCTTCATCACGTCCTCGAGCTCTGGCTCGGTCGTGGCGAGGCCCGTGGCGACGTTCACAACGATCGGGAACAGGCTCATGATCATCGCGGTGAGGATGGCCGGCACCGCGCCGGAGCCGAACCACAGCACGAAGATCGGCACTACGGCGACCTTCGGGATCGAAGCGAAGCCGATCAGCAGCGGATAGGCGACGTCATAGGCAAGCCGCGATGAGCCGATGATGACGCCGAGCGCGACGCCGGCGAGGATACCGAGGGCGAAGCCAACCAGCGTGGTGTAGAGCGTCTGCACCGTGTGTGGCCACAGCGCAGGCATACGCGTTACCAGCGTGACGATGATCTGGCTCGGCTTCGGCAGCACGATGTCGCTGATGTGGAAGGCCCAACACAGCGCCTCCCACAGAACGAAGAAGCCGACGATGAACACCGCCGACCACAGCCGGCGCCGCAGGCCCTGCTCCATCATACGGTCTCCTTTACCGGCCGCGCCGCGACGATCAATTCGCGCAGCCGCTGCGTCATCGACACGAATTCCGGGGTGTAGGACATGTCGATGGTGCGCGGCCGGGCGAACGGCACCGGCGCGTCGTCGATGATCTGGCCGGGCCGCGAGCGCATCACGCAGATGCGCGTGGCGAGATAGCCGGCCTCTTTGAGGTCGTGCGTGACCAGGATCACCGTGGGCTTCAGCTTCAGCCACAGTGCCTGCATCACGGACCACAGCTCCTCGCGCGTAAACTGGTCGAGCGCGCCGAACGGCTCGTCGAGCATCAGAAGCTGCGGCTCGTGGATCAGCGCCCGGCACAGCGAGGCGCGCTGCAGCATGCCGCCGGACAATTGCCACGGATGCTTGTCGCCGAAGCCGCCGAGCCCGACTTCCTTGAGCAGCGCCTCGGCGCGGTCCCGGAACTCGGTCTTCTTCTTGCTCTGATACTCCAGGCGGAACGGCGGCACGATCTTCAGCGGCATCATGACGTTGTCGCGCACGGTCAGCCACGGCAGCATGGTCGGATTCTGGAACGCCATGCCGACGCGTACCGGCGCGGCGCCGACTTCGCGGCCGGCGACATAGACATAGCCGGTGCTGGCGGTGATGAGGCCGGTGACCAGCTTGAGGATGGTGGACTTGCCGCAGCCCGACGGCCCGACCAGCGCGACGAAGTCACCTTCATCGATGCGCAGATTGGTCTCGCCCAGCGCCACGATCTGCCGCTCGCCGCGCCCGTAGGTCAGCGTGACATTCTCGAGTTCGACGAAGGTCTGGCCGGTGCGCGGATGGTCTTCGGCGTTCATGCCCGTCCCCTCGCCTATGGTTGCGTAATCGCGCGCATGGTGTGGCCGGCGTTCAGTACGGTCGGCGCGGGCATGTCCTGGATGGTGTGCACGGAGCGGCCCCAGCCCTTAGTGCCGTTCACCAGCTTGCGGTCCTTCATGACGAAGCGACCGCGCACAAGCGTGTGAATGGGCATCCCCTTCACCTGGTATCCGTCCCACGGCGACACCTTGGAGCGTGATTGCGTCTCGGCGTCGCGGATGACGTGATCACGGCCGAGATCGACAATAGCGATGTCGGCGTCCGATCCCGGCAGCAGCGCGCCCTTGTGCGGATACAGCGCCCAGATGCGCGCAGGATTGTAGGCGCTCATGCGCACGTAATCGGAAATGCTCATGCGGCCGGCATTCACCTGGGTGAGCATCAGCGGCATTTGCGTCTCGACGCCGGGGAAGCCGCAATCGACGGTCCAGATGTCGTTGCGCGTCTTTTCCTCGTAGGCGTGCGGCGCATGGTCGGTGGCGATGACGTCGATGGTGCCGTCGAGAAGCGCGTCGAAGATCGGCTGCTGGTTCTGCTTTTCCCTTACCGGCGGATTGACGGCGATGATGCCGGGCACGCGGCTGTAATCGTCGGTCGACAGCAGCAGATAATGCGGACAGGTCTCGCCGGTGATATCGACGCCGCGCGCCTTGGCCTCGCGCAGCGGCCGCAGTTCCTCAGCCGTGGAAATGTGCAGCACGTGGATGCGCGCGCCGGTCCATTCGGCGAGGGTCGCGGCGCGGCTCACCGCCTCGACGGCGACGACGTTGGGCCGTGCGGCAAGATGCGCCCACTGGTCCTTCCTGCCGGCTGCCATCAGCCGCTTCTGCCGGCGCTCCATGATGTCGTTGTTCTCGGCATGGAGCGAGACGCGCTTACCGGTACCGGCGGCGACCTCGAAGCACTCCAGCGTCGCGCCGGTGTCGGGCGACGGGATCTTGCCGAAGGTGTTGCCCATATAGAGCTTGAAGCCGATGACGCCGCCGTCGATCAGTTGCGGAACGCTGGCGATGGTGTTGTCGCCGAGCAGGCCGTAGAGGCCGAAATCGACATGCGCCTTGGCGGCGGCGATGGCGTGCTTGGCGGCGAGGATCTCGCCATTGCCGGTCGGCGGGATGGTGTTCGGCATGTCGAACACGCAGGTGACGCCGCCGAACGCCGCCGCCGCCGTACCGCTCTCCCAGTCTTCCTTGTGCGGATAGCCGGGGTCGCGGAAATGCACATGGTCGTCGATGGCGCCCGGCAGGATGTGCATGCCGGCGGCATCGAACAGCTCGGCCGCGAGCGGCATGGCCTCGAGTTCGCCGACAGCCAGCACCTTGCCGTCCTTGATGGCGATCGAGCCGTCGAACACGCTATCAGGCGTGACGATGCGGCCGTTGGCGATGACGAGATCGGCCTTGGTCGCGCTCATGGGGTCCTCACAATGCCGCCCAGCCGCCATCGACCGGCAGATCGGCGCCGGTGATCTGGCCTGACACATCGCTCGCCAGGAACAGGCAGGCATTGGCGACGTCGGCATCCACCGTGACGCGGCGCAGCGCGTATTCGGCGGCATGCCTCTCCATCGCCTCCTCGACCGTGATGTTGAACTTTTTGGCCATGTCAGCGCACACTTTGTCGCGGAAACGCGGGCCATCGACCATGCCCGGGGCGACGTAATTGACGTTGACGTTGTACTGGCCGACCTCGAGCGCGAAACTCTTGGTGATGCCGCGCAGGCCCCATTTCGACGCCGAATAGGACATCCGGCCAGCGCGGCCGCGCATGCCGAAGGTGCCGCCGACATTGACGATCTTGCCGTAACGCTGCGCGATCATGGTCGGCAGCACGCTGCGCATGGTGTGAAAGCAACCGTTCATGTTGAGCGTGACGATCTCTTCGAATTCGTCCGGGGTGGTGTCGATGCCGGTCTTGCCGACCGGACCCGAACCGCCGGCGACGTTGACGAGAATGTCGATGCGATCGCCATAAGCCGCCCTGGTCTTCTCGGCCGCCGTCTCGCATTGCTTCGGATCGGTGAGATCGCACGGCACGATGATCGCCTCGCCGCCGGCCTTGCGCACCGCGGCAGCCACCGGCTCGATCGCCGCGATATCGCGGCCGAGCAAAGACAGTTTCGCCCTCTCAGCGGCAAACGCCGTAGTGACGGCAGCGCCCATGCCTTTGGCCGGCCCGGTAATCATGGCGACGCGGCCGGCAAGCTTCAGATCCATTGCAACACCCGGAATTTAAAAGTCGGCGAAGAGAGAGTGGCCGTTCCCCGCCCCACCGGGAAACGGCCAGCACCAAGGTCTAGAACAGCTTTTTCGGCAGCTCCGACGCCGGCGGCATGAACTTGTCGGTGTAGATCTCGTCCACCGTCGGCGTGCGCGGCAGGCTGTTGGCCTCGACCAGGATGTCGATCGATTTCTTCAGCCGCTCCTTGTCGACATTGCCGACGCCGATCTTGGCGATCTCCGGCGAATTCATTTCGTCGTGCAAGGTCGCCATGAGACGCTCCTTCTCGACAGCCGGCTTGATCAGCGGTTCACGCTTGGCGACCGCGGCGATCGCGGCGTCCGGATCCTTCAGCGAATCCTCGAGGCCGTGGTTGATCGCCTCGATCAGGCCCTTGACGACTTCCGGTTTCTCGGCGGCGAGCTTCTTCGAGACGATGATGGCGTTGGAATAGAGGTTCATGCCGTAATCGCCGTAATTGATGTAGCGGATGTCCTTGTCGGCAACGCCCATCAATTTGGCGGAGAAGCGGATGGTGTTGACGTAGCCGAACACGCCATCGACCTGCTTGTTCATCAGCATCTGCTCGCGCAGGTTCGGCTGCATATTGGTGATGGTCACCTTGGTGCAGTCGATCTTGGCGATCTTGCAGAGCGCCGGGAACAATTTGAGCGCGCCGTCGCCGGCGGCGCCGCCGAGCGTCTTGCCCTCGAAATCCTTCGGCGACTTGATCGGGCTGTCGGCGCGCACCGCCACCGTGAACGGCGGCTGGTTGTACATGACGTAAACGGCGATCGGCGCTTCCGCCGGTTTGGTGGCGGCAAACTGGATCAGCGCATTGATATCGCCGAAGCCGGCGTCATAGGTGCCGTTGGCGACCAGCGGGATCGGTGCACCGGAGCCGTTGCCCTGGTCCATCTGGATATCGATGCCGGCCTTCTTGAAGTAGCCGCGGTCCTCGGCAAGGAAGAACCAGCCCTGCGGACCCTGGTATTTCCAGTTCAGCACCATCTTCAGCTTGGTTTGCGCAGCAGCGGGCGCCGGGGCCAGCAAAGGCGCGGCCAGGCCGATCACCGCGGTAGCGGCGATCAACAGCGAACGGGGCGAAAACGTCATCTTCGGACTCCTGTCAGAGCGTTTGATCTGTCTGACGCGGGGTCGGTTCCGGCCAACCGTCCGCGGCGATGGTCGATTCCATGCAAGTGCGGTGCCGAAACCTAGCCCGCCGCAGCGTTGCCTTCTGCCGCCGATTTTTTGCTAGAGTGGTGCCGAAAAGGCATCACTGAAGGCGCCAGCCGCCCGCCCATGCGGCGCGGCGAGACGCCGTGACAGGCGCTAGCCCCATGAAACATTTGAGAATTCTCGACTACGTCGACGAGGTGGCGCGCTCCCGCTCCATCCGCAAGGCGGCCGAACACCTCAACGTCACCGCCTCCGCGGTGAACCGTCGCATCGCCGATCTCGAAGACGAGCTGGGCGCCACGCTGTTCGAACGTCAGCCGCGCGGCGTCCGCCTGACCGCCGCGGGCGAAGTCTTCGTCAATTACCTGCGCAAGCAGAACGGCGAAGTCGAGCGCATGAAATCGCAGATCGAGGACCTGAAAGGGCTACGCCGCGGCACGGTGCGCCTCGCCTGCAGCCAGGCGCTGGCGCTCGATTTTCTGCCCCGGGCAATCGCCAACTTCCGCAAGACCCATCCGAAAGTCGAATTCGACGTCAAGATCGTCGACCACGAACACGCCATGACGGCGCTGTCGGCCTTCGAGGTCGATCTTGTTCTGGTGTTCCGCCCGCCCTATTTCGCCAACTTCCAGCCGCTGATGACCCTCGAGCAGACTCTCGTGGCGGTGATGGCGAAGAACCATCCTCTGGCGAAGAAGCCCCGAGTGCGCCTGCGCGACTGCGCCAATTATCCGGTTGCGCTTCCCGAGCGGCCGATCGGCGGCCGCCAGTTGCTGGAAGAGGTCATCGCCCGCACCGGCCTGACCTTTAATATTGCCGTCGAATCCAACTCGTTCGAGTTGTTGCGCGGCGCCGTCATCCATGCCGGGCTGATATCGTTTCAGATCGCCATCGGCGTCATGCCGGAAGGTAACAAGCTCGGTTTGGTCACGCGCGAGATCGACGGCCGCGACGTCCCGTCGGGAAAGCTGGTCTTCGGACAGTTGCGAGAACGCAATCTTCCCATCGCCACCGCCATATTTGCGGAACATATAAACAAGCGTCTCGCCGCATTGGTTAAGGTTGTTTGATCGCTTCATCGACGTCGCGCCGGGCAGTCATGCAAGTTGGCAGTTGCGCGCTGGAAAAAAGGCGCTATATTTTTCTTTTAAGGGACGACCTCGACGACCGGATTGATCGATCCGGCGGGGGAAATGAGGCGGCCTTTAAAACCGAGTAATCAATGTCGTGCGCTGGCCCGTCTCGATGGCGGGCCTTGTCCATTTGGATTCGGATTCGTGATTTGAGTTCGGATGGACGTAGCAGAAGCCAACTTCGGTTTTGTCCCAATCCCGGTTAAGTCCATGACGCGATCAAACAGACCCGACCATATCCGTCTTACCTCGCATCCGACGCCTGGCGGCAAGCCACGCTTCCCGATCCATTGGGGCGCCGCCACGGCACGCGAACGCGGGCCGATCATCGGCACCGTGTCGCGCCCGGCTGACCGCAATGTCATCGGCACGCATGGCGGCTCCTATTCGGTTTATCGCGCGCTCGCGGTGTCGGCCGGTGCGCTGGATCCGATCCGCCGCCCCGATCTGACTAACACCCATCCGGCGGAAGACATCGGTCCGTTCGGACAGTGGAGCGAGCCCAAGCGCATCGTGTCGCTCGACCCTTGGGGCCACCGCGTCGCTTCCGATTTCAAGGATGAAATCGCCGAGGGCGTCGATATCCGCCCGAGCATCGCCATCACCAAGGCGCGGCTTGATCTCATCGAATTACAGGACGCGATCCGCGCCGGCCGGCTCAAGCCCGACGGCGATCTCGTGCACAAGAACGGCAGCGTCAGTGTCACAAAGATCGCGGTCGATCCGGTGTGGTATCTGCCCGGCGTCGCTGAACGCTTCGGCACCTCGGAAGGCGCGCTGCGCCGCGTGCTGTTCGAGCAGACCGCCGGCATGTTCCCCGAGCTCGTCACACGGCCGGATCTGCAGGTCTTCCTGCCGCCGATCGGCGGCATCACCGTCTATCTGTTCGGCGACGTCTCCAAGCTCAACAAGCCGGCGACGCGCATCACCTGCCGCGTGCACGACGAGTGCAACGGCTCCGACGTGTTCGGCTCCGACATCTGTACGTGCCGGCCCTATCTCATCCACGGCATCGAGGAATGCGTACGGGGCGGCCAGGAAGGTGGCCTCGGCGTCATCGTCTACAACCGCAAGGAAGGCCGCGCGCTGGGCGAGGTCACCAAGTTCCTGGTCTACAACGCGCGCAAGCGGCAGGAAGGCGGCGACGCCGCCGCCGCCTATTTTGAGCGCACCGAATGCGTCGCCGGTGTCCAGGACGCCCGCTTCCAGCAGCTCATGCCGGATGTCATCCACTGGCTCGGACTCAAGCGCCTCGACCGCTTCATCTCGATGAGCGACATGAAACACGATGCCCTGGTGTCGCAAGGCATCGACATCGTCGAGCGCGTGCCGATCCCGGACGACATGATCCCGGCCGACGCGCATGTCGAGATCGCCGCGAAAAAAGCCGCCGGCTATTACACGCCTGACACCGTTAAGCCGGACGAACTGACCGGCACCGTCGGCCGCGATCTTAACAAGTACTGAGCGCCGCCTTCCCTCCCGCATGGTGATGCCAGCCCGATGACGTCGGACACCGCTGCCGCTTTCTCGCTCCTCTCCGCAGACGCAGTGCGTTCGCGCGCCCATCGGTTGCTGGCACTGGGCCTCGAGGGCCGGCTGCCGCATTTCCAGGTCGAGATCGGCAAGCTCGACAAGGTCGCCGACCGCGTCATCGCCGTGACGCGATCGGTCTATCCGGCACTCGACGTGCCGTTTCATTCGCGTTGGCGGCATTTCGTCTATAAAGGCGACGATCGCTTCGCCGCGCTGGCGGAGAAGGCATCGTGGCGCGATCAGGCGGCGCGCGCCCGCGCCGAGTTCGATCTCGCCATCGTCAGCGTCTTCCTCGACGCCGGCGCCGGCCCGCAGTGGCGCTACATCGATCCGCAAAGCGGCGAACGCATCGGCCGCTCCGAGGGCCTCGCCCTGGCCAGCCTCGACATGTTCGCCGCCGGCGCTTTCTCCGCTGACGCTGCCGATCCGCTGCGCGTCGATGCTGCGCGGCTCGCGCAACTGAGCGCCGACGATCTCGCGCGCGGCTTCCAGGTGACCGCCGACAACTCGCTCGTCGGCCTCGACGGCCGCGCCGCGCTGCTGCGCCGGCTCGGCGATCTCATCGCCTGGAAGCCCGATGTCTTCGCCAAGCAGGACGGCGCCCGCCCCGGCGGCCTGTTCGATCATCTCGTCATGACGCATGGCAAAGCCGTCGCGGCGCCCGATATTCTCGTCGCCCTGCTCCGCGAGCTCGGGCCGATCTGGCCGTCGCGGCTGTCGCTCGGCGGCGTGCCGCTGGGCGATTGCTGGCGGCACCGTTCGCTCGTCACCGACGACACCACGTCCGGCCTGGTGCCGCTGCACAAGCTGTCGCAGTGGTTGTCTTATTCGCTGATCGAACCGCTGCAACGCGCCGGCGTGACGGTCCGCAATATCGACGGGCTTACCGGCCTCGCCGAATATCGCAACGGCGGCCTGTTCGTCGATGCCTCCGTGCTCAACCTGCACGATCCGGTTCAAATCCTGAAACCACACGACGTATCGTCCGAACTGGTGGTGGAATGGCGCAGCCTCACCGTGGCGCTGCTCGACCGACTGGCCGAGGTGATCCGCGGCCGGCTCGGCATGAATGCGGAGACGCTGCCACTCGCCCGCATTCTTGAAGGCGGCACCTGGGCCGCCGGCCGCGCCATCGCGCTGGAGAAGCGCGAAGGCGGCACGCCACCAATCACCGTCATCAGCGACGGCACCGTCTTTTAAGGAGACTCTTATGGAAGGCGTGACCATCGTCGACCATCCGCTGGTGCAGCACAAGCTGACGCTGCTGCGCGACAAGGAGCGTTCGACCAAGTCGTTCCGCGAGCTGCTCGGCGAGATCGGCATGCTGCTCTGCTACGAGGTCACCCGCGACCTGCCGCTGGCAATGACCGAAATCGAGACGCCGATCGCGCGCATGAAGTCGCCGCTGCTGGCCGGCAAGAAGCTAGTCTTTGCGCCGATCCTGCGGGCCGGCCTCACCTTCGTCGACGGCATGCTCGACCTCGTGCCGGCCGCCCGCGTCGCCCATATTGGCATGTACCGCGACCCGGACTCGCATTCGGCGGTCGAATACTTCTTCAAAGCGCCAACCGATCTCGAGGAGCGCCTGGTCATCGTCGGGGCGCCGATTCTGGCCACCGCCAACACGGTGGTCGCGGCGATCGACCGCCTCAAGGAGCGCGGCGCGAAGGAAATCCGGCTGGTCTGTATGGTCAGCGCGCCCGAAGGCATGGAGCGCGTGCGCGGCATCCATCCCGACGTGCGGGTCTGGACCGCGGCAATCGACGAAGGCCTCAATGACGAAGCCTTCATTGTGCCAGGTCTCGGCGATGCTGGCGACCGCGCTTACGGCACGCGGTGAATGTGATACGCTACATTATTCTCGACGCGTTTTCTTCACGCGAACTGGTTCCCACTTCGCTTGAAAACACTACATGGTCGCGCCGATCTGCCACGGCACGAATTCGAGATCGCCGTAGCCCAGCCCTTCCGACTTGGTGCGCTCACCCGATGCGACCTTGAGCACTTTGGCGAAGATTTCATCGCCCTTCGTCTCGAGCGACACGCCTTCGAGGACATCGCCGCAGTTGATGTCCATGTCCTCGGTCATGGTCTCGTAGACGTAATTGTTGGTGGCGAGCTTGATCGACGGCGTCGGCTTGCAGCCGAAGGCCGAACCGCGCCCCGTGGTGAAGCACATGACGTTGCAGCCGCCGGCGACCTGCCCGGTGGCGCCGACCGGATCGTAGCCCGGCGTGTCCATGAAGACGAAGCCGCGCTCGCGGATCGGCTGGGCGTATTCATAGACGGCACGCAAGCTCGTCGAGCCGCCCTTCGCCGCGGCGCCGAGCGACTTCTCAAGGATGGTGGTCAGGCCGCCCGCCTTGTTGC
>JAHCKF010000002.1 GCA_026125925.1 Pseudolabrys sp. | reverse complement strand
ATAGCTCGGCACCGTCGCCGTGGCGAAGACGAAGATGATGGTCAGGCCGATCAGCAGGATGTTGAGCGCGATCTCGTTCGGCGTCTTCTGCCGTTCGGCGCCTTCCACCAACTTGATCATGCGATCGAGGAACGACGAGCCCGGCGACGACGTGATGCGGATAACGATGCGGTCGGAGATCACAGTGGTGCCGCCGGTCACGGCGGAGCGGTCGCCGCCCGACTCGCGGATCACCGGCGCCGACTCGCCGGTCACCGCCGCCTCGTTGACCGAGGCGATGCCTTCGATCACCTCGCCGTCGCCCGGGATAATGTCGCCGGGCTCGCAGACGACGAGATCGCCGGCCTCCAGCCTGTCGGCAGGCACGCCCTGATAGGCCTCGTGGTTGTCCGGCATCAAAATGCGCTTGGCGACGGTCTCGGATCGCGTCTTGCGCAACGTGTCGGCCTGCGCCTTACCGCGGCCTTCGGCCACTGCCTCGGCGAAATTGGCGAACAGCACCGTGAACCAGAGCCAGACGACGATCTGGAATTCGAAGCCGGTCGCCTGCCAGATCGCGACGTCGCGAGCGAGCAGCACCGTCGTCAACGCCGTGACGACCTCGAGCACGAACATCACCGGGTTCTTCGCCAGCGTGCGCGGATCGAGCTTGACGAAGGCCTGGCCGATCGCCGGCAGCACGATTGCGGGATCGAGCAGCGACGAGGCCGCCATGCGCTTGCGGACTTTCGAGGTTTCCATGGACGTGAACTCCGGGAATTAGAAGAGCTGGCCGGCCTGCATCGCCAGATGTTCGACGATGGGGCCGAGCGCGAGGGCCGGGAAGAACGTAAGACCCCCGACGATGAGGATGACGCCGACCAGTAGGCCAACGAACAGGCCGCCGGTCGTCGGGAACGTGCCGGCGGAAGCCGCGACCATTTTCTTCTGGGCCAGCGAGCCGGCAATCGCCATGGCTGGCACGATCATCCAGAAGCGGCCGATGAACATCGCGACCGCGCCCGACAGGTTGTAGAAGAAGGTGTTGCCGGTGAGCCCGGCGAAGGCCGAGCCGTTATTGCCGGTCTGCGACGAATAAGCGTAGAGGACCTCGGTGAAGCCGTGCGGACCGGCATTGGCCATCGACGCGACCGCGGGCGGATAGACGACGGCAATCGCCGTCCAACCGAGGATCATCAGCGGCAGGATGAGGATGGCGAGCATCCCCATCTTTACCTCGCGCGCTTCGATCTTCTTGCCGACATATTCCGGCGTGCGGCCAACCATCAGACCGGCGACGAACACCGTGAGAATGACGAACAGCAGCATGCCGTAGAGCCCGGCGCCGACGCCGCCAATGACGATCTCGCCGAGCTCGATATTGATGAGCGGGATCATACCGCCGAGCGCGGTGAAACTATCGTGCAAGGCGTTGACCGCCCCGCACGAGGCCGCGGTGGTGATGACCGCGAACAACGCGGAGCCGACGATACCGAAGCGGACTTCCTTGCCTTCCATATTGCCGCCGGTCAGGCCAAGGGCGCTCAACGTGTGCGTGCCGTAGGCTTCGGCCCAGTAGCAGAACGCAACACCTGCGATGAACAGCACGCCCATGGCGGCCAGGATCGCCCAGCCCTGCCTCTGGTTCCCGACCATGCGGCCGAACACATTGGTGAGCGCGGCGCCCAGGACGAAGATCGATAGCATCTGCACGAAGTTCGACAGCGCCGTCGGGTTCTCGAAGGGATGCGAGGCATTGGCGTTGAAGAAGCCGCCGCCATTGGTGCCGAGCATCTTGATCGCCACCTGCGAGGCGACCGGGCCGACCGCGATGGTCTGCTTGGCGCCTTCCAGCGTCGTGGCCTCGACATAGGGCCCCAAAGTCTGCGGCATGCCCTGCCAGACCAGGAACAGGGTGAAGACGATGCACATCGGCAGCAGGATGTAGAGCGTACAGCGCGTGACATCGACCCAGAAGTTGCCGACCGTCTTCGCCGAGGCGCGGGCGAAGCCGCGGATCAACGCCACCGCCAGCACAATGCCGGTCGCCGCCGACAGGAAGTTCTGTGGCGTCAAGCCCAGCATTTGCGTCAGGTACGACAGCGTGCTTTCGCCGCCGTAGTTCTGCCAGTTGGTATTGGTGATGAAGCTGATCGCGGTGTTGAAGGCCAGATCGGGGGCGACCGGGGCCTGTCCGGCCGGATTGAAGGGCAGCGCATCCTGCAGTCGCAGTACCGCGTAGAGAATGGCGAAGCCGCCGGCGTGGAAGAGCAGCATGGCCACTGTATAGGTCAGCCAGTGCTGCTCGTTCTTTTCATCGACGCCGCCGAACCGGTAGATCAACCCTTCGACCGGCCGCAGCACCGGCGACAGGAAGGTGCGCTCGCCGTTGAAGACGCGAGTCATGTAACCGCCGACTATCGGGGTGAGAGCAACGATGATGGCGCAATACAGCGCGATCTGAGTCCAGCCGATGAGCGTCATGACACGGCCTCAAAACCGTTCGGGGCGCAGCAGCGCGTAGGTGAGATAGACGAGCAACCCCAGGGTCACGAGGGCCGCGAGCGAATAGTCGATGGACATGGCGTACCTTCAGAGGCGGTCGCAGGCGATGGCGTAGCCAATCGTCGCCACGAACAGGACTGAGCCGAGGAGGAGAACGACAAAATCAAGCATCATGGCTCCCTTTCAAAAGGCTGCGGAGCGACCTTGGAAATAGGTTTGAAAGCATAAAGAAACGATGCGGAATGGCTTTGGGGAACATCAAGAGAAAATAAAGATCAAAGATCGGGCCAGGTGCGACATGGCTGCAATGAGCCAAGACTCTAGCGAGGAGCCCACTTGGCACAACAAACGCACGCTGGCGCCTGCGACCTCGGCGGATTTTCTAGGTATTACGCAGCTGACCAGCTCAGAATAATCTCACAGATTGGCTTGGCCAAGCCGCGGACCATGGCGGCTCTATCTGGTCGATCTTCTGATGCGATGCTCGCCGGTAAGAACAGCGATCGAGAGAGGCCCTTGCTCACAGCCCTCAAGGCCGAGATGATCATGATCTCGGCCGCACCATGGATGTCTGCGGCCTGAAGCCGTCGGCGCTGTCGGCTTCGACGAAGTCCGCTGTTCGGCCGCTGAAGGACCAGCGAAGTTATGTCAGGCCAGGTGACTGACGAACTTGGTCTGGAGATACGCGCTCAAACCTTCGATGCCGCCTTCGTGGCCGTAGCCGGAATCCTTGATGCCGCCGAACGGCGTCTCGGGCAGCGCGATGCCGAAGTGGTTGATGGTCAGCATGCCGGCATCGATCGAATCCGACAACTTGGCCGCGGTCTTGGCATCCTTGGTGAAGGCGTAGCTGGCCAGACCGAATGGCAGGCTGTTGGCCTGTTCAAGCATGGAGTCTGCATCCTTGAACGGCATCATCACCGCCACAGGGCCGAATGGTTCCTCGCTCAGGATACGGGCATTCTGCGGCACATTGGTCAGCACGGTCGGCTCGAAGAAATTGCCGGCATTGCCGATACGCTCGCCGCCCGTCTCGACCTTGGCGCCCTTCTCCCTCGCGTCGAGGATGATGCTCTCCATCGCGTTGACGCGGCGCGGATTGGCAAGCGGGCCCATCTTGCTGGCCGGATCGAAGCCGTCGCCGACCTTCACCGCCTTGGCGAGGTCGATGAACTTCGACACGAACTTGTCGTAGGCCTTTTCCTGCACGAAAAAGCGCGTCGGCGACACGCAAACCTGGCCGGCATTGCGATACTTCAGAAAGGCAGTCAACGTCGCCGCGCCGTCGATGTCGGCATCGTCGAACACCATCACCGGCGCATGGCCGCCGAGCTCCATGGTCGCGCGCTTCATATGCAGACCGGCGAGCGAGGCGAGTTGCTTGCCGACCGGCACCGAACCGGTGAACGAGATCTTGCGGATCGTCGGATGCGCGATGAGGTATTCAGAAATCTCCGCCGGCACGCCGTACAGAAGATTGATGACCCCGGCGGGCACGCCTGCTTCCTCGAAGCACTTCACGAACTCGATCGGCGAGCCGGGCGTTTCTTCCGGACACTTGACGATGATCGAGCAACCGGCGGCGAGCGCGGCACTGATCTTGCGCGTCGCCTGCAGGACGGGGAAATTCCACGGCGAGAAGCCCGCAACGGGACCAACCGGTTCCATCGTCACCATATTGCGCACCCCCTCGGCACGCGCCGGAATGATGCGGCCATAGGCACGACGGCCCTCGTCGGCGAACCAGTCGATGACGTCGGCCGAGCCCATGACTTCGAGCTTGGCCTCGCCCAGGATCTTGCCCTGCTCGAAGGTAAGCGCCGTGGCGATCTGCTCGGCGCGGGCGCGCACCAGATCGGCGGCCTTGCGCAGGATCTTGGCGCGCTCGAAGGCCGAGACCTTCCGCCAGGTCTTGAAGCCGGCCTCCGCCGCCTTCACCGCGGCGTCGAGGTCGGCCTTCGATGCGTGGCCGAGCTTGCCTATCGGCTGGTTGGTCGCCGGGTTGACGACGTCCTGGCTCTTGCCGGAGGTCGGCTGAACCCAGGCGCCGTTGATGTAGTGGTCGAGCTTGGAGAGATACTGCGGCGCGCTCATCGGTCTACTCACGTTGCAATGCAAAATGCGGGTCGAAGGGGTGATCAGGGAGCCAGCGCGCCGAGATACTGGCGCACATCCGGTTGCCGGGTCATGTCCGGCAAGGTGGCATACTCGGCCACCCCGCCTTTGTTGACGAACAGGAAACGCTCGCACACTTCCCGCATGATGTCGATCTGGAACGACGCGGTCGGATGCAGGCAGATGAAGACCAGCCGGTTCTCGCCACGCAGCTTGCGGAAAAAATCCAGCATGAAACCGATATAGCCGTCCTGCGTGTTGAACTGCGGCTCGTCGAACAGATGGACCAGCGGATATGAGCCGGCGGCCCGTTCCATCATGAAAGACGGCTTGCGCTTGCGGAAATGCCGCACTTGATAGGACTGATGATAGTGGATCGCCAGCCGGTCCCGCTGCCGATAGCGAACATTCTGGATGTCCTGGCCGGCGACCATAACCCTGCCCCCGGTCGGGGCATTCGAACCGGCGATCATCTCGAACAAGGTGGTTTTGCCTGCGCCGTTCGGCCCCATGACACCGACGATCTCGGAGCAGTTGAAGCCAAGATCGACACGCAGCGAAAAAGCCGGCGCGCGGTCGAAAAGACCGCGATGGTAGACTTTCTCGACGCGGTCCAGTTGAAGAAGTGGCGCCGCGATCATTGCGGCCCCCCGAGGAGTTGACGCTTCAGCGCCGGATCGTCGCGCAGCGCTGCCGCCTCGCCTCGCCATGCGACTTGCCCATGCGACAGCACGACGACGTGATCCGCGACGGACAAAGCGATATCGGCGTTCTGTTCGACCACGATGCTGGCGATGCCGGCCGCCTTCAGGCGACGGATGACGCCGAGTACGTCATCGACAATCTTGGGCGCCAGCCCCTGGCTCGGCTCGTCGAACAGCACAAGCCCGGGCGAGCCGAGCAACGCACGGCCGATCGCCACCATCTGCATTTCGCCGCCAGACAAGGTTTCGGCGTCTCGCGCCATCAGATACTTCAACGGCGAGAAAATCTCGGTGACCTCGCCCAGCGACCATGCACGGAACGCGGTTCGCTTTTCACCCAGCATGAGGTTCTGGCGCACCGTGAGCGTTGGGCAAAGCCGGCGGTCGTCCGGTACCCAGCCGATGCCCGCGCCGGCGATCTCGTGAGTCGGCCGCGCGGCGATCGACTTCTGCTGAAAGCGAATCTCGCCCTGCCGCGCGCGAGTCAGTCCGAGGATCGACCGCAACACCGTCGTCTTGCCGGCGCCATTGGCCCCCAATAAAGCCAGCACCTCGCCTTCGCGCACTGACAGCGAGACGGAGAACAAAGCCTGCGTCTCGCCGTAGAAAGCCGTGATATTGCTGACTTCGAGCATCAGTTCAGTCGCCCCAAATTGGAAGACTCGACCCACGGGTTCTGCCTGAGCGCTGCCGGCGTGCCGCGCGCGATCACTTGGCCCCAATGAATGACGGAGATCTCATCGGCGAGCGAAAAGAGAAATTCCATGTCATGCTCGATGACGACGACGGTGAGCTGACCTTTGAGCTTTGCGATAAGTTCGGCGAGCCGGACGCGACCGTCGGCGCCGAGGCCGGCCGTCGGTTCGTCAAGGAACAGCAGCTTGGGCTTGCACGCCAGCGCAACGCCGATCTCGAGCGCGCGTCTTGCGCCGTAAGGCAACGATTTGGCGTCGTCGTTCGCGCGGTCGGCAAGCCCGACGCGTTCGAGAATATCGTGAACGTCCTCCGAGACGGTTCGCTCGGCATAAGCCGACGTCAGCATGTTGGCGCTACGCCGGCGCGTTTCCGGCAACGCCACAGCGATGTTCTCGAACACCGTGAATTCGTCGAACAGGTTCATAAGCTGGAACGAGCGGGCGACGCCGAGCCGCGCAATGTCCTGCGGCGAGCGCCCCGTGATGTCGCGCCCCTGCCAGAGGACGCGGCCCCTGCTCGGCCTATAGCGGCCGGTGAGCACATTGAAGCAGGTGGTCTTGCCTGCCCCGTTCGGCCCCATGATGCCCGACAGCTTGCCTTCCTCGAAAGCGAGCGAGACATCCTCCAGGACGACGCGATCGCCGAAGCGCAAATGCAGGTCATGGGCTTCGAAGATAGCCATGCTTCACCTCGCCAGCGACGGCGGCGCCGGTTGCGGCGCGGGGTTCTTTGGCGCCGTATGGCTACGCATATAGCCCTGGAACAGGCCGGCGATGCCTTCAGGCTTGAACAGAACCAGGATGACAAAACACAGGCCGAACCAGAGCATCCAACTGGTAGTGACGGCGCCGATCACGTCGCGCGCCAGGAAGAAGGCGGCGGCGCCAATCACGGGGCCCCAGAACGACACGAGGCCGCCACCGACCAGCGTCATCATGACGACATAGCCGGAATAATGCAGGCTCATGACATCCGGAAATGCCGAGTTCTGCGCCATGGCGAACATCCCGCCAGCCATGCCGGAGAGACCGGCCGACAGGATCAGCACCGCGGCCTTGTAGGCCCAGACATTGTAGCCGACGAACCTCGCGCGCATCTCGTTCTGCTTGATCGCCTTGACGACGCGGCCGAACGGCGAATGAACGAGCCGCCACAAAAACACCGTCACGGCCATGAAGACGACCAGCACAAAATAGAACAGCGCGACGTTGCTCTTGAGATCGAAGCTGGCGATGCCTGTCGCCACCGGCAGGCGCTCGATCTTGAGCAATCCATCCTCGCCGCCGGTGATCGAGGTCGCCTTGATGGCGATGAACCAGAACACCTGCCCGAAGGCGATGGTCATCAGCGCGTAATAGATGCCGCGCCGGTGCGAGATGAACAATGCGACGATCAGTCCGGCAACCGCTGCCGCCGCCACGGCCGCGGCGAGGCAGAACCACAAGTTCGGCCAGACGGCGTGCTGGGCAAGGCCGAAAGCATAGGCGCCGACGCCGAAGAATGCGCCGTGACCGAACGAAGGCAAGCCAGCATGGCCGAGCACGAGGTTATAGGCGAGCGCGTAGGTGGCGAAGACCAGGATTTCGACGCCGAGATACTGATAGAGCCCGACCTTCTCGATCCATAGCGGTACGCTGGCAAAGACGAGCCAGGTGCCGATCATGGCGAGCGTAATGGCCGGAACGCCGCGTTCGATTTGCGTCATCAGACCTCCAGCACGCTCTTCTTGCCGAACAGGCCGCGGGCGCGGAACGCCACGACGCCGATCAGCAGCAGATACATCGACAGCATCGACCATTCGGAGGCGTAGGCCGCCGACAGGCCGACCACCATGCCGACCAGCAGGCCGCCAATGACGGCGCCCCAGAAGCTGCCGACGCCGCCGAGCACGATGATGAGGAATGCCGGCACCACGGCATCGACGCCCATATGCGGGCGGATGCCCCAGAGCGGCGCCATGACGACGCCGGCGAATGCCGCGAGCATGGTGCCAAGCACGAAGATCCAAACGCGCAGCCGCGCCAGGTCGATGCCGAGGGCCTGGACGATTTCGCTGTCATGGGCACCGGCCTTGACCATGGCGCCGAAGCGGGTGCGCTCGACGATGAACCAGACCCCTGCCATCGCCACGATGGCCAGGGCGCCGGCCCAGAAGCGATAGGTCGACCAGATGAGATCGAGCATGATGAAGCCGCCGCCAATGGCGTTCGGCACCGGCAGCATGTAATCGCGCGTGCCCCAGATGACGCGGATCATTTCCTCCAGCACCATGGCGACGCCGAAGGTGAGCAATAAGCCGTAAAGGGGATCGCGACCGTAGGTGCGGCGCATCAGCCGCTCGAGCACCAGGCCGAACGGCGCCACCAGGATCGGCGCAAGAACGATGGCGGCGGCAAAGCGCCAGCCAAGCGGCACCGCGGCCCAGGTGGCGACCGCCCCGTCCGGCAGCGGCAGCTTGGCCGCACAAATCGCGTAGGCAAAGTAGGCGCCGAGGGCGAACAGCGAGCCGTGCGCCAGGTTGATCTGCTCCATCAGCCCGAGGATGAGCATGAAGCCGAGCGCCACGAGCGAGAACAGCAGGCCCAGCGCAATGCCGTTCAACAGGTGCGGCAGAAGCTCAAGCATCGGTGCAAATGTCTTTCGTGCAGGATTGAAAAGCCGGCGCTCCGGAACCAACCTCCGGAGCGCCGGTTGGAAGTGCCCGAGGGGATCTAGATCTCGAAGGTTGGGACGTCGGTAAACGCCTTGAGCTTGCACTTCTGCGCAGCGGCGTCGTCCAGCGCGGCCTCGGGTTTGGACCAGCTGATGATTTCATAAAGATCGGTCTCGTCCTTCGGCTTTAGATTGCGCCGCGCCAGATAGATCGTCTGCTGCACCTGATGCGTCACCGGATCGATATAGGCATCGAAGTGCTGCATGCGGTCCGAGGCCGACATCTTGTGACCCTCGAGTTGCTTGATGACGGCGTGGTTGTTGGTCGATCCCGCCCGCTCAATGGCGCGCAAGAGCTCGCGAGTCGCCATGTAGCCGTTGTAGGAGACGTTGCCCGGCACCGGAATCGGCGATTGCGGATTGGCTTTCTTCCAGCGCGTGACGAAGTCGTCGACGCCCGGCAGCGCCAGCTTGTGATACCAGGTGGTGCCGAACACGCCGAACAAAGTGTCGGCGGCGCCCCAGATGTCCGGCCAGTCCTGCTGGTTGTTGATCCAGGCCGTTTTTTCCTCGAGCTTGAGCGAGCTGATCTGCTGGCGCAGCACCTTCATGTCGTCGCCGCCGATCGCCATGGCGACGACGTCGGGTTTGGCCTGCTGCACTTTCAGCAGGTACGACGTGAAGTCGCGGGTGTTCTGCGGCACCAGCAGGTTGTCGATGATCTTGCCGCCGGCGCCTTCGACCTGAGACTTGGTCGCCGCCGAGGTGGTGTGGCCCCAGACATAGTCGTTGGTCAGCAGCAGCCAGTTCTTGCCGATGCCGGAGACGGCGTTCTGCACCGCCGCCTTGGAGAAATTGGTTCCGTTGCCGTCCCACACGAACTTGATGCGCGAGCAGTTCTCGCCGGCTTCGCTGGGCGCCGAGGAGTTGCTGTTCAGATAGATGGTGCCGTATTTGTTGGCGACTTGGGTGATGGCGTTGGCGACGCCCGAATGCACCGCGCCGATCAGGAAGCCGCAGCCGTCCTGCGAGATGAAGCGCTCGGCCACGCGCGTGCCGGTTGCCGGGTTGGTTTCGGTATCGGCGGTGATCCATTCGATCTTGCGGCCGAGCACGCCACCCTTGGCGTTGAACTCGTCGATCGCCATGCGCATGCCGCGCAGGTCGTCCTGACCGCTGTTGCCGTACTGGCCGCTGGCATCGCAGGTAAGACCGATTTTGACGGGCTTTTTGGCCCCCTGCGCCAGAACCCGGTTGTATTGCCAGGGGCCGAAGAAAGCCGCCGTGGTCAGCAAGCCGCCTTTGACGACCGTGCGGCGCGAGAGGCCGCCATTCGATGAGCGTCGCTTCATTGTTCCCTCCAATCGTGGCCGCACTTGTTGGCAGGCGTTCCACAGATATAGAATAAACGTTCCAAGTATGCTGTAAAGTGAAATAAACCAGCTATCGCCAGAATCGCGGTAGGCATAGGAGGCCAGGATTGCGAAGGCCATGACCGCCAAGGCGAAATCAAAGGTGTCGCGAGCCGACACATACGAGGAGTTGCGGCAGAAGATCGCCCGCCTGCATGCGGATTTCTCCGACCGGCTGCGCGTGATCGCCGAGTTCGCGCTCGAGCACCCGACCGAAATGGCGCTCGGCACGGTCGCGGAAGTGGCACAGCGCGCCAAGGTGCAGCCGTCGGCGATTGTCCGCTTCGCCCATGCCGTCGGCTACAGCGGCTTCACCGAGATGCAGCAGGTCTTCCGCGTGCGTCTCGTCGACAATGTCGTGCCGAGCTACAAGGAGCGCATCACCCGCATGCGCCGCGATGGCGGCTTCGACGGCGGCAGCGAACCGCATTCGGTGCTGTCGCGGTTCGCCTCGGAGGGCATCGTCTCGCTCGAAAGTCTGCAGGATCGCGTCAGCGACGGCGATCTCGCCCACGCCATCGACCTGCTGGCGAAGGCGCGGGATATCTATGTGCTCGGTCTCGGCGGGTCGTTTCCGGTCGCCGCGCACCTGACCTATGTGCTGCGCAAGTCCGGCCGCCGCGTCGTGATGCTGGACGGCCTCGGCAGCGCCATCATGGATCAGGGGAGCCAGGTGACACCGCAGGATGCGCTGGTCGCGATCAGCTTCCGAACCTACAATCCCGATACCGCACGGTTCTTTCCCGAGATCGTAGCGCTCGGCGTGCCGGCCATCTCGATTACCGACAGTCTGCTCAGTCCCATCGTTGCAGGCGCTACCGTCGTGTTCGAAATTCCGGACATGCCCGAACCGTCGCTGCGCACCATGGTAGCGCCGATGTGCTTGGCGCAGACTTTGGCCGTGGGTCTGACCCTCACCGCCGATTGACCCATCGGCGAGCCGCGCATTGTCGAAAGAGAGCTGGAAGCCATGAGCACACGACTCCTCGACGGCAAGGTCGCGCTGGTCACGGGCGCCGGCCGAGGCCTGGGCCGCGCCTTCGCCGAGCGTTTGGCCGTGCTGGGATGCCACATCGCCGTCCACGGCATGCGTGAGAACGGCCCGGCGGAGTTTGGCGGCACGCAGACGCTGACCGATGTGGCCGCTGCCATCGCCGCGGAGCATGGCGTACGTACCGTCAAGATCCTCGGCGATCTGACGGTGCCGGACGATATCGCCCGCGTGATTGCCACGGCCGAGTCCGAACTCGGCTTTATCGATATCCTCGTCCACAACGCCGGCGGCGACATTGCGGCGAAGGGCGGCAAGCCCGATCCGAACGACGTCGTCCATATCAAGCCGGAAGACGTGCGCGCGGTGATCGATCGCAATCTGATGAGCACGATCTTCGTCTGTCAGGCTGTCGCCAAGGGCATGATGGAGCGCCACAGCGGCCGCATCGTCACCATCGGTTCAGTCGCCGCCTTCAAGGGCCGCACAAATGCGTCGATCTATGCCACCGCCAAGGCCGGTGCCTTGCACTTCACTCGCTGCCTCGCCGACCAGCTACGGCCGTACGATGTCACCGTGAACACGATCGCACCGGGCGATACGCGCACCGAGCGTTTCGTTGCGACCCGTGCGGTCGATCCGTCGCGGATGGCAGAAAGCGGCACGCTCGACCGCATTGCCACAGTCGACGAGGTGGCGCGGGTGGTCGAGTTCTTCGCCGGCCCCATGGGTGCGTTCGTCTCAGGCCAGGTCCTGAGGGTCGACGGCGGCGGGCAGCTTTGGGGCGGTTAACGCACCTTGGCTCCAGGCGCGAAGCCCTTCCCTCAGAGCATAAGAGCACACGTTCTGCCCATTCTTTGAGCATGATCCGAATATTGTATGCAATTCCGGATCGCCGCTTGCGCGGATTCGAGGCCCCGATTTTATCAGACAGAACAGAAAGATAGCGCGACCTAACCGCCTTCTATCGCGACTGGCATGACCCTTGCGGGAGAGCATTCGTCCGCATCTGGGAGATTATCATGGCATCGCCTCGAATTCCGCGCCGGCAATTTCTGAAATCCGCATCCGCTCTCGTCGCCGGAACGGCGATCAGTACGCCAGCGATCTGGTCAGCCAGCGCACAATCGCGCAAGGAAACGCTGCTGCTCGTCAGCGAAAGCGGCCCCAACAATCTCGACATCCATGGCGTCGGCACCAATCGCCCAGGCTACGAGGCGTCGTGGAATTGCTACGACCGCCTGATCACTCACGCCACCAAGACGCTGCCCGACGGCACGCTATCCTACGACCGCGACAAGTTCGTGCCCGAGCTCGCTGAGGACATGAATGTCGGCGACATGTCCGTGACCTTCAAACTGAAGAAGGGCGCGAAATTCCAGGACGGCACGCCCGTCACCGCAAAGGACGTCAAGTGGTCCTTCGATCGCGCCGTCTCGGTTGGCGGCTTCCCGGTGGTGCAGATGAAGGCCGGCTCGCTGGAAAAGCCGGAGCAGTTCGTCGCCATCGACGACACCACGTTCCGCGTCGACTTCCTCAAGAAGAACCGCCTCACCATTCCCGATCTCGCGGTGATCGTGCCCGGCGTCTACAACTCCGGCCTGCTCAAGTCGAAGGCGACCGACAAGGATCCGTGGGCGCTCGAATACACCAAGTCCAACACCGCCGGTTCCGGCGCCTACAAGGTGACGAGCTGGAAGTCCGGCGTCGAGGTCGTCTACGAGCGCAACGACGCGTGGATCGGCGGCAAGCTGCCCGAACTCAAGAAGGTGATCTGGCGCACCATCCCGTCGGGCGGCAATCGTCGCGCGCTGATGGAACGCGGCGATGCCGACATCTCTTTCGACCTGCCGGCCAAGGACTTCGTCGAGATGAAGAAGGACGGCAAGCTACAGTTGGTTTCCAACGCGATCGGCAACGGCATGTACTCGCTCGAGCTCAACGTGAAGAGCCCGCCGTTCAATAACGAGAAAGTACGCCAGGCCATCGCTTACGCCCTGCCCTACCAGAAGATCATCGACGCGGCAATGTTCGGTCATGCCAAGCCACTGTTCGGCGGTCCGTCTAACACCGTGAGCACGATCGATTGGCCGCAGGCCACCGGCTACAAAACCGATCTCGCCATGGCCAAGAAGTTGATGGCGGAATCCGGCGCCGGCCCGATCGAATCGACGGTTTCATTCGACCTCGGCGATGCCGTGAACTCCGAGCCCATGGCCGTACTTATCCAGGAGGCGCTCGGCGAAATCGGCATCAAACTCACCATCAACAAAGTGCCCGGCGCCAACTGGCGCAGCGAGATGGCGAAGAAGTCGATGCCGATGATGGTCAACTTCTTCTCCGGCTGGCTCGACTACCCGGAATACTTCTTCTTCTGGTGCTATTCGAAGCTCAACGCCGTGTTCAACACACCGAGCTACGTCGATCCGGCGATGGACGCCTTTATCGACGGCGCCTATGCCGCAGCCGCCATAGGAGCCAAGGAAAAGTACGCGACCGACGTCAAGGGCTTCATCTCCAAAGCCTATCACGATGTACCGCGCGTGCCGATCTTCCAGCCTTACCTGAACGTGGCGATGCAGAAGAACATCAGTGGTTATCAGTACTGGTTCCACCGCCAAGTGGACTATCGCAAGCTGGTCAAGGGCTGAGGGCCGCGGCTTTCTCCGGGCGCGGCGCGGCGCGGGAGCGCTGCGCCGCAGACCCGGGGCCGTAACTCACTCCGACGTGCCGTGCTGCGCCCGGGAAATGGAGAGTAACCGACATGCTCGCGACCATCGGCAAGCGGCTCATCACAGTGATCCCGACCTTGATCGGAGTCGTCATCGTCACTTTTCTCCTCACCCGCGTGTTGCCCGGCGATCCCGCAGTGTACTTCGCCGGTCCGGCGGCGACGCCTGAATCAATCGCCGAGATTCGCAAAGGCCTCGGCCTCGACAAGCCGCTGCCTGAACAATTCATTCGCTACGTCGGCGATCTGGCTCACGGCAATTTCGGCAGCTCGCTGTCGACCGGCCGTCCGGTGGCGACCGAGATCGCCAGCCGTCTGCCGGCCTCGGCCGAACTGACTATGCTCGGCCTCATCGTCTCGCTCGCGATCGCCGTGCCGCTCGGAATCCTTGCGGCGGTCAAACAAGGCTCGTGGATCGACCACACCTGCCGGGTGATCGCGACCGCCGGCGTGTCGCTGCCGGTGTTCTTCACCGGCCTGCTGCTGGTCTATGCCTTCTATTTCCAGCTCGGCTGGGCGCCCGCACCGCTAGGACGGCTCGATGCCTTTGCCTCGGCGCCGCCGACGATCACCGGCTTCTATCTGATCGACAGCCTGATCACCGGTCAGTTCGAAACCTTCCGCTCGGCGCTGGCCCAGCTCATTTTGCCGGTGGCGACTTTGGCGATCTTCTCGCTGGCGCCGATCGCGCGCATGACGCGAGCCTCGATGCTCGCCGTGCTGGCGTCGGAGTTCGTGCGCACTGCACGCGCTTCGGGCCTCGACACCCGCACGGTCATCGTCACATACGCGTTCCGCAATGCCATGCTGCCGGTCGTCACCACGCTAGGCATGGTGTTCTCGTTCCTGCTCGGCGCCAATGTGCTCGTCGAGAAGGTATTTGCCTGGCCAGGCATCGGCTCCTACGCCGTGGAAGCGCTGCTGCAATCCGACTTCGCGCCGGTGCAAGGCTTCGTGCTGACCATGGCGGTGCTCTACGTCGCTCTCAATCTCGTCATCGACATTCTCTACGGCGTCATCGATCCGCGCGTGAGGCTTGAAGGATGACCGATACGCTCAACGCCATGCCGCCCGCGACCGACACCGCGCCACCGGTGCCGGCCGAGAAACCGGAACGCAATTCGATGCTGCGGCACGCCCGCTATGTCGCTTCGGAAAATCCGGTGACCGGGCTCGCCTTCGCTTTGTTCGCGCTGATCGCGCTGTGCGCCCTGATCGGCCCATACATCGTGCCTCACGATCCTCTGGCGAGCGACACCGCGGCGGCGCTGCAACCGCCGAGCTGGAAGCACTGGTTCGGCACCGACCAGCTCGGCCGCGATATATTGAGCCGGGTCGTCGTGGCGACCCGACTCGACTTCGTCATCGCCATCACGTCGGTGGCGCTGGTGTTCGCCATGGGCGGGCTGGCCGGCATCGCCGCCGGCTATTTCGGCGGCTGGACCGATCGCATCATCAGCCGGCTGTCCGACACCATTATGGCGTTTCCGCTGTTCGTGCTGGCGATGGGGATCGTGGCCGCGCTCGGCAACACCGTGACCAACATCGTCATCGCCACCGCGATCATCAATTTCCCGCTTTATGTGCGCGTCGCCCGCGCCGAGGCCAACGTGCGGCGAGAGGCCGGCTTCGTGCAGGCGGCGCGGCTGTCCGGCAACGGCGACGTCCGCATTCTGCTCGGTCACATCCTGCCGAACATCATGCCGATCATGATGGTGCAGATCTCGCTGACCATGGGCTACGCCATCCTCAATGCCGCCGGGCTGTCGTTCATCGGTCTCGGCGTCAAGCCGCCGACGCCGGAATGGGGCATCATGGTCGCCGAAGGCGCCGCCAACATCATCTCCGGCGAATGGTGGATCGCGCTGTTCCCCGGCGCGGCGCTGATGCTAGCGGTGTTCACCTTCAATCTGCTCGGTGACGGCCTGCGCGACCTCGTCGATCCGCAGAGGAGGACATGATCATGTTGAAAGGACCGACGCCCGAAGTCGATACCGGCGAAGCGCTGCCGCTGCTCGACGTGCGCGACCTCACCGTCGAATTCCAGACCCGGCGCGGCGTGGTCCAGGCGGTCAAGCACGTCAACATTTCGCTGGCCAAGGGCGAGACGCTCGGCATCGTTGGCGAATCCGGTTCCGGCAAGTCGGTGACCTCCTATGCCGTGATGCGCATTCTCGACCGCGCCGGCCGCATCGCCGACGGCTCGGTGATGTTCTCCAATCTCGATCTGCGCCGGATCGACGAGAGCGAGATGCGCGACCTGCGCGGCCGCGAAATGTCGATGATCTTTCAGTCGCCGCGGCTGGCGCTCAATCCGATCCGCAAGATCGGCCAGCAGATCGAGGACGTGCTGCTGCAGCACGCCCAGATCGACAGAGACATGGTCGCGGAGAAAGCGGTCGAGATGCTCGAGCAGGTGCGCATTGCGCGTCCGCGCGAACGCTATCACGCCTATCCATTCGAACTGTCCGGCGGCATGTGCCAGCGCGTCGTCATCGCCTTGGCGCTGGCCTGCCGGCCGCAATTGCTGATCGCCGACGAGCCGACCACCGGCCTCGACGTCACGACGCAGAAGGCGGTGATGGACCTCGTCACCGAACTGACGCGTGACCGCGGCATGTCGACGATCCTGATCACCCATGATCTCGGCCTTGCCGCCGCCTATTGCGACAAAGTCATCGTCATGGAAAAGGGCCACGTGGTCGAGACTGCAACGTCCGAGACCATCTTCAGGAGCCCTGAGCATCCCTATACGCGCAAGCTGATGCGCGCGACACCGCGGCCCGGCATCACCTTGCGCGATCTGTTGCCGGAAGACGAGGCCAAGCGCGCCGGCGCTACCGGCACCACGGCGGTCAAAAGCGGAGCACCGCTGCTTAAGGTCGAAAAGCTGGTGAAGGAATACCCTCGCCAGGGCTCGACGTCGTCGCTGTCGCGACTGTTCAGGACCGGGCCAGCACCGGAGGGCGATGTCTTCCGCGCCGTCGACAGCATCTCATTTGAGATCGCGCGCGGCGAAAGCGTCGGTCTGGTCGGCGAATCCGGCTGCGGCAAATCGACGACGTCGATGATGCTGATGCGACTGATCGACAAGACCTCGGGCTCGATCACCTTCGACGGCGAGGATATCGGATCGATCCCAGCCAGGGCCTTCGCCACGCTGCCGCAACGCAAGCGAATCCAGATGGTGTTTCAGGATCCGACCGACAGTCTCAATCCGCGCTTCACCGCGGCGCGCGCCATCGCCGACCCGCTGCTACGCCTGAGCGACATTTCGCGCAAGGAAATACGAACGCGGATCGAGGAACTGGCGACCCAGGTCGGCCTGC
Organism: Pseudolabrys sp.; assembly: GCA_026125925.1. The sequence continues at coordinate 30,961 of JAHCKF010000002.1, read as the reverse complement.
CGCTCAACCTGCTCGACCGATTTCCACATCAATTGTCCGGCGGACAAAAGGCCCGCGTTGGAATAGCCCGCGCCATCGCGCTCAAACCCGACCTCGTCGTGCTCGACGAGCCGACCGCGGCGCTCGACGTCTCGGTCCAGGCCGTTGTTCTTAACCTGTTGCAGGACCTGAAGGATAAGCTCGGCATGAGCTACCTTTTCGTGTCACATGATCTGAATGTGGTACGCCTGCTATGCGACCGCGTGATCGTGATGAAGAGCGGGCAGATCGTCGAGCAGGGTCCGACCGAACGCATTTTGACGACGCCGGCGGCGGATTATACTCGCGAACTGCTCACCGCCATTCCACACCCGCCGCTGTAGGCTCACACATGCCGGACACGACCGATCCTCTCGACGCTTACATAGACGCGGCTGCGCAGATCCTCGGCTTGCCGCTCCAGGAAAACTGGAAATCGGCAGTCAAGGCGAATCTGAACGTGACGCTCACGCACGCGGCGCTGGTGGAAGAATTTCCGCTGCCGGATGATGCGGAACCCGCACCGGTATTTAAGGCCTGACGGCATGGACGCGTTCGCAACCGCTTCCGGCATCGCCGCTGCCGTCTCGTCGGGCTCGACCAGCGCATCCGAGGTGGTCGAACATGCGCTCGGCGCCATCGCCGCGCGGAACCCAGCGCTCAATGCCTTCACTGACCTTACGGCCGAACGCGCCCGCGCGAGGGCCCACGTCATCGACAGCTCGGCGACGCTGAGGACGGCGCCGCTGGCCGGCGTACCTTTCGCCGTCAAGAATCTGTTCGATGTGGCCGGTTTGCCGACCCGCGCCGGGTCCAGGATCAACCGAACACGGCCACCGGCGACACAGGACTCGCCGCTGATCACGCGGCTTGAGGCGGCCGGCGCCGTCCTTGTCGGCGCGCTCAACATGGGTGAATACGCCTATGACTTCACTGGCGAGAACGTGCACGACGGCCCGTCCCGCAATCCGCACGATCTGACGCGCATGAGCGGCGGCTCCTCCGGCGGCTCTGGCAGCGCGGTCGCCGGCGGACTGGTGCCTCTGGCGCTCGGCTCCGACACCAACGGTTCGATTCGTGTGCCGTCTTCGCTCTGCGGCATCTTTGGGCTGAAGCCGACCTACGGCCGCCTGTCACGCGCCCGCAGCTTTCCGTTCGTCTCGAGCCTCGACCATCTCGGCCCTTTTGCCCGCTCGGTGCGCGATCTCGCAGTCAGCTACGACGCCATGCAGGGCTCCGACCCTGACGATCCGATGTGCGCGCAGCGGCCTCCGGAGCTATCGCTGCCGCTGATCGAGCAAGGCCTAGCCGGCCTGCGCATCGCAGTCGCCGGCGGTTATTTTCAGACCGGCGCATCGTCCGAAGCGCTCGCGGCGCTCGATCAGGTGGCAAGGGCGGCCGGGGCGCACGACGTCATCGATATTCCGGAAGCGCCCCGCGCCCGCGCCGCCGCCTACGTCATCACTGCCACCGAAGGCGCGGCGCTGCACATGGATCGTCTCCGCAAGCAGGCGCATGACTTCGATCCCGCCGTGCGCGATCGCTTGATCGCGGGCGCGATGGTGCCGGCGCCGCTGGTCGCCAAATCGCAAATTTTGCGCCGCTGGTACCGTGAACGCGCGCTCCGACTGTTCGCCCAATATGACGCGATCCTGGCGCCCGCAACGCCCTGCACCGCGCCGAAACTCGGCCAGCAGACGTTCACGCTTGACGGCGTCGAATTGCCGGTGCGGCCGAACATGGGGCTTTATACGCAGCCGATCTCCTTCATCGGCCTGCCGGTCGTCGCCGTCCCGGTGCCGCTGAAACCGCTGCCGATCGGGGTGCAGATCATCGCCGCGCCCTGGCGCGAGGATATCGCGCTGCGCATCGCGCGCGCGCTCGAGGCCGACGGTGCCGTGGCTGCGCCGCGGCCAGCGGCCTGACGATGCAGCCGCGCCGCACTCGCGCCGAGGAACTGCGCCTGCAGATCGCCGACGACATCGTGCGCGGCAATGTCATCCCCGGCGCTACCCTCGACGAAACCGAGCTCGCGCGGCGCTTCGGCGTGTCGCGCACCCCGGTCCGCGAGGCGATCCGCATGCTGGCGGCGAGCGGCCTCGTCGATATGCGACCGCATCGCACGGCCATCGTCGCCCGCCCGGACGCAGCGCAAGTCGCCGGCATGTTCGAGGTGATGGCCGAACTCGAGTCGCTGTGCGCCGGCCACGCTGCCGAGCGCATGACGGGACCAGAGCGCCGCACACTCGAAGATATCCACGAAAGGCTGCGCCTGGTGATCCAGACTGGCGACCCGCAGCATTATCACGAAGGCAACGAGGCCTTCCACGCCTGCCTTTATGCCGGCGCACATAACGCCTATCTGGCCGAGATCACGCTTGCGACGCGCGCGCGTGTGCAGCCGTTCCGCCGCGCTCAGTTCCGAAATCTCGGGCGACTGGCAAAGTCGCATGCCGAGCACGACCGGGTCGTGCAGGCGATTCTGCGCGGCGAACGTTCATTGGCTGCGCAGACAATGTATGCCCACATCGTCACCGTCGGTCATGAATACGAACATTATTCCGACGCGCTGGCGCCTCAGGCCGGCAGGCGGGCTGCGGCGAGATAAGCGCGCCAGCCGCCGAACTCCGTGATGTCACGCGCGCCGTGCGTCGCCTGCGCCTCGACCAGGAAGCCCTTCACGGCGCGGCCGTCGCCGAGTGTCACTGTGCCGATACTCATGGGCGATGGCACGCTCTCGATAAAGCGGCCGAACGCTGCCGCCGGCAGCGCCCACACCTCGACCTGAATCGGCGTCCCCTCGCCGCCGGCGACGCGAAGAAGGCCAGGCTTGGCCGGCGCCGTGTCGAGCGCATAGAGGCGATAGTCGGGCGCTGTAGAAGTCGCTTCAAGGAGGCGCCCGCCGCAGGCGCGCAGGTCGCCATTGAGCGGCAATCCCGATAGATGCGCGCCGACCACGGCAAGCGCGATCTCGCCGGCCGCCAGTGCCGGGGCGGCTGCTGGCGTGACCGGCTGCGGCACGCCAAGCGCGCCGAGCGGCAGTTTGGTATCGGCATGGAAAATACGACCTGCGCCGGCCAGTATGGCGTCCTGACCACCCGGCGCAAGAAGCGTAATGCCGAAAGGCACGCCGGCTTCCGTAAAAGATGCCGGCAGCGCCAAACCGCAGAGATCGAGCAAATTCACGAAATTGGTATAGGTGCCCAGCCGGCTGTTGAGCTCGATCGGGTCCGCCAGCACCTGGGCGACCCTGTAGGCGGTCGGCGCCGTCGGCAACGCCAGCGCATCGATCGCCGCGAATACCCGCTCGGCTTCGCGGCGTAGCTCCTCCAGCCGGTAGAAGGCGGCGAATGTGTCCATCGCCGTGGGGCGGAGGCCGCCGTTGGTGATGGCGCGGGTCACCGGGTGGATCGCCTCCGGGTTCGAAGCCAGCAGTGCCTTGGCAACGAGTGCACGCTCGGCCACCCACGGGCCCTCGTACAGCAGCCGCGCAGTCTCATAGAACGGGTCGATATCGACCTCGATGACAGTGTGGCCAAGCGCCGAAAGACGCGCCAGCGCCGCCTCATAGGCCGCCGCGAAGGCTTGGTCACCGAAGAACCGCCGTTGCCCCACCCGCGGCACGCCGAGGCGGAGGCTTTGTGAGCTGACGGCGCCAAGCGGCCGTCGCCGCGAATAGGCGTCGTTGACATCCGGCGCGGCGATCACCGATAGACCTATGAAGGCGTCGTCAACGGTCAGCGCAAACACGGAGACGCAGTCGAGCGTCCGGCACGCCGGTACCATGCCGAAGTTCGACACGAGACCGAGACTAGGCTTCAGGCCGACGATGTTGTTGAGGCCGGCGGGCACGCGCCCGGATCCGGCCGTGTCGGTGCCGAGCGCGAGCGGGACGATGCCGGCGGCAACGGCAACCGCCGAACCCGAACTCGACCCACCCGGCACCAGCTCCGGCTTGATTGTGTTGCGCGGCACGCCGTAGGGCGAGCGCACGCCCACGAGCCCCGTCGCGAACTGGTCGAGATTGCTCTTGCCTATGACGATCGCGCCAGCGGCCCGCAAGCGGGCCACCGCGGTCGCATCGCGCGACGGCGTATAGGCGAAGGCCGGGCACGCCGCGGTCGTCGGCAATCCGGCGACGTCGATGTTGTCCTTGACCGCAACCGGTACGCCATAGAGCGGGAGCGACGGATCGCCCAACGCCTTCGCCTCCGCGACCGCCTCACTTTCGGCGCGCAGGCTGATGAACATGGCGGGGTCAGCGTGCGCACGCAAGCGCGCATAGGCGCGGCCGACCGTATCGGCGGGCGTCGTTAATCCGGAACGATGCGCAGCAACGATCTCGCTGGCGGTTTCGGGCAATATAACTCTCCCAAGCCTCTTATCGATGCGGCCCGCCGGCACGAGCCCGTGGATCATATCTGCTGGATTTCTACTGACACCGCAAGCCGAGAGCAGAGTCCGTCCGCAGCGATTTCTCAGCCGCCGTCACGTGGTCGGCAAAGTCGGCCCACTGAGGCGGCCTCGAAGAATTGGAGCGGGCGCATCGACTTCGCGCGCCATGGGCTCAAGCGACTTCCGACGGGTTCATGGCGCGCCGCTCCATGTCGGCGACCCGGCGTCGGATCTGCGCAACGACGAGCTGGAAGACCGGTGCTGGACCTGTGAGCCACCGTTATCGTTATTCGACTGATCATTCGAAAAGGTAGGCTTTTGCTTCCTCCATCTGGGAGACATTGGCCTGAAGATTCTTTTGGATTTCCGACAGATACTCGAGCAATTGCTTTATTTCAGCGGATGTCAGACCGCTTGAAGCGACCGCCACGACATCCTTGGCCAGCGGAATGAGATCGTTCCGCAGGCGAGATCCCTTCGCGGTCAAATGAACGTGGATCCTGCGGCGATCGGTCTTGTCGCGAACCCGGCGAACCAGACCCGACTTTTCCATGTTGAGTATGGCGTTCATCGTCGTCGGCTCCATGGTGCCGACTCGCCGCGACAGTTCGCGCTGGGTCAATCCATCTTCGCTCCACAGCACCCGCAGGAAGTACCACATACCGAGACTGATGCCGAAGGGCTCGACTTTCAGCTGCAGGAAGCGTTGCAATGCCCGATGAGTGGACCGGATTTGATATCCGATGCTGTCGGCTATTGGAAAATCCGCATCGTTGCGCCGTTGCGGCGAAGATCGCGACCGAGACCGCTTTTTCAGCTTCTTTTTCGCCTGCACAGTTGCCCTTCCATTGTTGCGGCCGTTGCAATCGCGCCATCTGGCTCGACCGACTGTCAGATCGGCCGACGTTTCCATCGCGGCACCGGCAGTTCCCCCGGCCCAGAGGGCGGCCCCGACCGCCCCGAGGTCGCATTTCCGGCAGTCTACCACCAGGTGGCTTAAATTGGCCCAGACTTTACAGCGGCATCGTGGAAGCCATGTCGGTCGCCGCGGTTTCCGTCGGGAGCAGGATCGCCGCCGCTCCCAGGGTTGAAAATTATACTTAGTCTGCTAAGCATTCCGCGTCTACACCGGATATACTGATGACCGATGCCGAGCGAAATTCGAAGACAATATCGCTTCTGGTCGCCCGCAAGCAGGCGATCGCCGCTGACACGTTTCTGTTCGAGCTGAGGTCGCCAACGGCTGACGATCTGCCGCCTTTTACGCCGGGCTCTCACATTACCGCGAAGACCCCGAGCGGACAGTCGCGCCGCTACTCGCTCTGCAATGCGCCGCACGAGCGTGGCCGCTATGTGATTGCCGTCAAGAAGGAGACATCGGGTCGAGGCGGCTCCATCAGCATGACAACCCAGGTGCACGAGGGCGACTCGATCGAGGTCGAGCCCCCCGTCAACGAATTCGAGATGGCGCGGACGACGCCCGCGACAACGATATTCATTGCCGGCGGCATCGGCATCACACCGATCAGATCGATGATTCTGCACCACCTGCAGCAGGGAAATGACGATTTCAGGCTCTACTATTTCACGCGGACTCCGGAGTCGATGGCCTTTCGCGACGAGTTCCTCGGACCGGAATATGCCGATAAAGTCGTGCTCCATCATGACAATGGCGATCCGGATCAGGCCTATGATCTGTGGCCGATACTGGAAAGCCAGAATGGCGCGCACCTGTACTGCTGCGGCCCGAAGGGACTGATGGATTCCGTGCGCGACATGACTGGGCATTGGTCGGATTCATCGGTTCATTTCGAGGATTTTGTCGGCGCAACCGCCGCAAAGCCAACCGATACTCCGTTCCAGGTCGTCCTTGAGAAATCAGGCAAGCGCTACGAAGTGCCCGTTGGTGTGTCGATTCTCGACACCCTGCGCAATCGCGGTCACATCGTTCCAAGTTCGTGCGAAAGCGGCACCTGCGGCACCTGCCGCACGCGACTGATTGACGGGGAACCGGATCATCGCGATCTTGTGCTGTCCGACAAGGAAAAGAAGAACGAAATCATGATCTGCGTTTCGCGTGCCAAATCCCCTTCCCTGACACTCGATCTCTGACGCGCCATGGCCACTGCGGGTCCATTGAAGTTGGGTGTCATCGGCCTCGGCCGAGCGTTCACCCTTATGCTCCCGACATTCGCCGGACATCCGAGACTGCGGCTGGCGGCCGCCAGCGACCCGCGAACAGAGGCGGTTGATCGCTTTTCCGCCGAATTCCAAGCCAAGGGCTATGAGACACCCGAAGCGCTTTGCGCAGACGCCAGCGTTGACGCGGTCTATATCGCGTCGCCTCACCAGTTTCACGTCGAACATGTGAAGCTTGCCGCCGCGCATGGAAAGCACATCCTGGTCGAGAAGCCGATGGCGCTTTCCATTGACGCTTGTCTCGTCATGATCGCGGCGGCGCGCGACGCCGGAGTCCAACTGCTGGTCGGACACAGCCACAGCTACGACCTGCCCTATTTGCGCGCGCGGGAGATGATTTCGTCAGGCCGGTACGGCCGGGTGCGGATGATCACCGCCGTGAACTTCACCGACTTTCTGTACCGGCCGCGACGGCCCGAGGAACTCAACACCGAGCTCGGCGGAGGCGTTGTCTTCAGCCAGGCCGCCCACCAGATTGATGTGGTCCGCCTCCTGGCGGCTTCGCCGGCGACCACCGTCCGCGCCTTTACGGGGAACTGGGATCCGCACCGGGCGACCGAAGGAGCATACAGCGCGCAAATCGCATTTGATGACGGCGCTTTTGCCTCCCTCACCTACAGCGGCTACGCGCACTTCGACACCGACGAGTTCAACGGATGGCGCGGCGAGCTGGGGCAAGCCCGCGATGCCGGCGCCTACGGCCGTGCACGCTCCGCCTTGAAGCAGGCGCAGACTGTCGCCGACGAGATCGGCATGAAGAACAAGCGCGCTTACGGGCCCGTCGGCACGGACGCCTTTCGCATCGATGCCGACATGGCGCACAACCATTTCGGCCTGGTCATCGTGAGCTGCGAACATGCCGATTTGAGACCGATGCCGCAGGGAATCGCGGTTTATGCAGATGAAAAGCGCTGGATTGAACCGATTGAACGACCGACGGTGCCAAGAGGCGAAGTCGTCGATGAACTTTATGACGCCATTTGCGGCCACAAACCGCCGCTGCACAGCGGTGCGTGGGGCCTCTCGACTCTGGAAGTCTGCCTTGCCGTTCTCGAATCGGCCAGGAGCGGCACGGCCGTCCGGCTGAAGCACCAAATCTAGGCTACTCAAGAACTCAAATTGCCTCTGGCTGCAATCGTCGCAATAAAATCGTTCTCCGCCGCCGCCGTCGACTTGTACCGCGGCTCCGTGGTGACGAACGGCTGCTGCGCATCCGCCGGGTAATAGATTTCCAGATAGTACAAATCCGTGGAGCGATCTTTTCTGGGCTCGATGCGAATAAGTGGCACGCTTCACTTCCCTCGGGCGACGAACAGCCGGCTTCCTAAAGTGCAAACGCCTCAAGCGACGACGGATGAAAAAGCTCTTCCGGGTCCAGGCGCCGGCTCGAAAGCCCCTGCCGATGATGGGTCTCGAGAAAGGCCTTGAGGGTTTCCCGATTGGGTTCGAGGCCATAGGGCCAGAAATCGTGCCCCATTAGCTGCCGGGCGCGACGGAGGCTTTCATCGAGAAGCGGCAGTGTCACTTTCGGCGCCGACGTATCGGTCAGCGCCTCGAGGGCCATGCGCTTCGACGCCTCGAATGCCTTCATCAACGATCCGGCCAGGAACGGGTAGCGTTCAAGCAGGGACCGGCGGATGCCGATCACGTGCATGATGGGAAATATCTTCGTTCTCTCATACCAGGCCATAGCGGCCGCGCCGGGATCGGGAAACAGCCAGGAGACCTTCGGATGCCCCGCGTCGAACGGCGACGGTGCCCGCGGGCCGATCAAGCCGTCGATTTGGCCCTCCGCCAGCATGCGGGACAAGGTCTGCCCCGCCGGCGCCTCGCTCACGCGGATCGCCGGCGGCAGGTTGAGCGCGATTTTCTCGGCCCGGCCCGGCACTTCGTAACCGCCGCGCACCCACTCGATGTCCGATGGCGCTACGCCGTAATCCGACTCCAGAATGTAGCGGACCCAGACATTGGCGGTGAGTTGATATTCCGGCGTGCCGATTCGCCTGCCTCGCAGGTCCTCCGGTCGCTCAATCCCTCGATCGTTGCGGATGTAAATGGCATTGTGGCGAAAGGCTCGCGACGGGAAAACCGGGATGGCGACATAGGGGCAATCGCCCCTCGCCAGCCGGACCACATAGCTCGATAGCGACAATTCCGTTACGTCGAAGTCCGCAAACCGGAAGGCGCGAAAGAACATCTCCTCCGGATAGAGCAGCGAGAAGATCGGGCTCACGCCGTCGATCTGCACCTTCTCGGTTGCCAGCGGACGCAGACGATCATAGTCGCCGAAAGCGACGGTCAGTGGAATAGGCGCCATGATCACCCAACCGCCGCGTGCGACATTTCTCGTTCCGTCTCATCCTCCTCCAGACCGGCAAGAAGGCTGACCTCTTCGTCAGACGCTCCCAGTGTCCGCCACGCAACGGTTTTCTCCACCACCCCTTGATAGGAGCAAAGCTTGGCCTGCGGCACGTGCGGCTCGATGCAACCGATGACTTCTTGCGTTTCCTGGAACCGCTTCACCGCCTCGATCATCAACCGCCGAAACTGTACAATGGCGATGTCGCTCGCCCCCAGCCTTTCCTGCGTCCGGTCAGCGATCGCGCCCATCGACTCCCACATCGCGATGTCCTGGTTCGGGATGCCCTGGATGCCGGTGAAATTGCCCGACCTCATCAGTTCGCGGTCCTGCAGATAGTCATTGCTCGCGTGGCGCCTGATCGGCCGAAACTGGGCATCGACATCTTCCCCCACCGCAAGCACGCAGAACTTCCTCCAGGCGTCCGTATCGATACCGACCTTGTCCTCGTCCGCCCACGCGATGAAATGAAAATAGCTGCTTTCGTTGCTGCGCGGGACAATGACGCTGGCGACGTTATACGAACTGTTCGGCGGAATGAGAGCAGTAAACGGCGCCACATACGTCGTGATTCGGACGTAGTCGTGCGTATTCGCGTTGGTAATGGGCCGCCGAATGGCGGCGTAACGCATGCCGTAATTGGTCAGTTGCACCTGAATGCGAGGGTTCTTGTCCGTCGAGGGCCGCACCCAATGGTCGCCTTTTGCCGTTGCCTCCCCCTTTGCCGGTCGCATATCGGAGGAGTGCAAACTGGACGAATGAGCTGAGTCGATTTGCCCTTCCATGATCTGCGCCCAGTTGCAGGGGAGCTCCACTTTCGCAATGGCGACGCGCGTTGTGGGAGTGGGCGCCCATGGCGGGATCTCAAAGGCCGGCATTTTCTCCGGGACTCCCATATAGGTCCATACGAAACCGCCGGCCTCCCGGGTCGGGTACGCCACGTGCTTTGCCTTCTCCAGCAGCGCGCTGCCCTTGGGCTCGGAAGGCATATCGACGACATTGCCTTCGGTATCGAATTTCCAGCCGTGATAGAGGCAGCGAAGGCCGCACTGTTCGTTCCGGCCGAAAGCCAGCGACGCCTTGCGGTGCGGGCAGAACTCGCCGAGCAGGCCGACTTTGCCATCGCTATCGCGGAAAGCGACCAGTTTCTCGCCGAAAAGCTGAATGCGAACCGGAGCCCCGTCGGCTGTGGCAACCTGCTCCGAAAGAAGCGCGGGCACCCAGTGCCGCCGCATCAGACGCCCCATCGGCGCGTCGCCTTCCACGAGACAAAGCAGCTCATTTTCGGCGGCCGTCAACATGGCGCTCCTCCTCTTGCCGGGTCATTCGGCACTTTCCTTAGCTTCCTAAGTATTATACGGACGATGCCCGAGGACGTCTAGGTCCTGGCTTGCCGAGCGGAACCGGAACGACTCGACAGCCGCTTCCGGCAATTCTAATATCACTTAGGTCGCTAAGTGTTCGGGCGCAGCATCCGTCGGAACAGCGGCAACAAAAGCCGGCTCACTGCCGGAAAAAAGACAAGGGGAGGACGAGAAATGTTGCGATTCCTGGCGGTCGCGGCCTGTCTGGCGCTGTCGAACGGCGCTTACGCACAGGGACAGAACTATCAACTGACTTTGGCCGGCGCGAGCCCCGGCGGCCTCTGGTCATCGCTTGGCCTCGGACTCGACAAGGTGATGAAGGCAGCCTACCCCGGCTCCACCGTCACCTATCAGACCTCGGGCGGCGGGTTTGCCAACATTCAATTGTTGGAGAAGAACTCGGTTCAGCTCGGCATCGTCCACAACATGGAATTGCGCATCGCGCAGAACGGCCAGCCGCCGTTCAAGTCGAAAATCGACGACCTGCGCGTTATCGCCTATCTCTACAACTGGGCGCCTGTTCAGCTCCTCGTCAACAAGGACTTCGCCGAGAAATACGGCATCAAGACCTTCGAGGACCTAGCCACCAAGAAGCCGCCGATTCGCGTGGCGACGAATCGCCGGGGCAACGTGGTCAACGAACTCGTCGATCGCATGTTCAAGGCCATCAACGTCACCGACAAGGACGTTGCCAGTTGGGGCGGCAGTGTCGTTCCGGCCGCCTCTCAGGAGCAGGACGATCTGATGCGCAACCGGCGCCTCGATGCCACGTTCAACTCGCTGTTTGTCCGGCAGCGGTCGATTCTCGAAATGGCGAACTCGGTGAATCTGGTCATGCTACCCGTCGGCGACGAGACGATCGCGAAGGTGGCGCAGAACGCCGGCGTCGATCGTTACGTCATCCCGGCGAAGTCCTACGAGTTTCAGCCGGAGGACGTTCCGACCGTCTCACTCGGCGCATTGCTTGTCGTCAACAAATCAATGTCGGACCAGGACGCCTATAACATTGCAAAGGCTCTGGTCGAACATGTTGATGAAATGCGCGGTGTCCACCCGGCCATGAAGGCCCTCAGCGCGAAATTCCTGACGGAGCAGAAGGCGGGCGAATTCCATCCCGGCGCGCTGAAGCTCTTCAAGGAAAAGGGTCTGCTCTGACCGCCCTTGCTTTGAGTCCAACGAGCGGTCGCCGGTGCAACGGACCGGCGACCGCCTCAATGTTTCACCGCAGAGACCTCTCCGGCAACAAGAGCCGCCACCACACGGCGCACACCCATGATCGTGAAGCTTCTGTTTGAAACCGGTATCAGAAGGCCACTAAGCCCGCCGGTTCGCGCCGTCACAAAGGCCTATGCGGCCATTCTGGCTGTCTGGGTTCTCTATAACGTCATTATTGCCGTCACCGATATCTTCGGAATGACCTTCATTTTTCTGGCGGCGATGCTGGCGCTGGTCTTTGTCACCTTGGCGCCGACTACTCGATCGACATCGATAAACCCAGGAGCGGTCGACTGGACGCTGGCAGCTCTTTCGGTGATTTCGGGACTCTATTTCTGGTGGAATCTGGAGACGATCGCCAATCGCATCACGCTTTTCGACGAGCTCACGCCGTGGGAATTCGGCATGGGCCTGCTCACCATCCTGCTTGTTCTCGAAGCGACGCGGCGGTCCGTCGGCGCCGGGCTGACGTTCATCGTCCTCATCTTCATCGCCTACAATCTGTTCGGGCATCACCTGTCCGGCGAAATCGCCCACGGATACATCTCGCTCCACCATTTCGTGGACACGACCGTTTATACGACCGACTCCATCTATGGGGTACCGGTGCGCGTCGCGGCCACCTATGCATTTCTCTTCGTCCTGTTCGGCACCATTCTCGAACGGGCCGGCGGCGCGGAATTCTTCTATCGGATTGGCGCGCTTGTCGCCGGACGCACGGTCGGCGGCACCGCCAAGATTGCGATCGTATCGTCGGGCGCCTACGGGATGGTGTCGGGAAGCCCGGTTTCCGATGTGGTGACCACCGGCTCCGTCACCATCCCGGCCATGGAAAATGCGGGTTACCGGTCGGACACGGCTGGCGGCATCGAGGTGGCAGCCTCGACGGGTGGCTCGATCATGCCGCCCGTCATGGGGTCGGTCGCGTTCATCATGTCGGAATACACCGGCATTCCGTACGGCAAGATTGCGATTGCCGCGATCATTCCCGCAATTCTCTATTACCTCGGCGTCTTCGTTCAGGTGCATTACATGTCGAAGAAGCTCGGCATGAAGAGCCTTTCCAAGGCCGACATACCGAGTTTCGTACAGGCCCTGCAACGCTGCGAGCTGTTCGTCGCTCCCCTCGCCGTTATCGTCGTGACGCTATCCTACGGCTACGCGGCGACTTATGCAGCCGCCTTCGGCTCATTGGCGGTCTTCGTGGTCGCTCTTTTCCGCAAAGGCACGCGCATCGACGTCTTCAAGCTGTACGATGTTCTTGCTGATTCAACGATCAAGGTGATCGGGGTCACCGCCGCCTGCGCCGCGGCTGGCCTCGTCATCGGCGGCCTGTCGATGACCGGTCTGGCGGCAAAATTCTCGGCGTTGATCGCCTACGCCAGTGGCGACTCCCTTTTCATTTCGCTCTTCATTTCCGCGGCCGTGACGATCCTGCTCGGCATGGGCATGCCAACTCCGAGCGTATACATTCTCGCGGCCGCACTCGTGGCGCCGGTATTGCTCAAGCTGCAGGTGTCGGTGCTGGCAGCCAACATGTTCCTCCTCTATTTCTCGGTGCTGTCCGCGAGCACGCCGCCGGTCGCTGTCGCGGCTTATGCCGCCGCCGCGATTGCACGCGCAAATCCCATCAGCATTTCTGTCGTCGCGACGAGACTATCGGTTGCGGCGGCGATCGTTCCGTTCTCGTTCGCATACAGCCCTGAGCTGTTGCTGCAAGGCGCGTGGCTCGACGTCGCCATCGCCACCGTCACCGCCATCATCGGCGTCTACCTGGTCGGGGTTGCCACCGAAGGCTACTTCAATGCGCCCCTCGGCAAGGTTCCACGGATATTGATTGGCTTGGCGGGGCTGTGCTTCGTCGCGCCTTCGATCCTTCTGGCCGCCGTCGGCACGGCTCTCGCCGTGCTGGGCTTTGCTCCGGCCCTGTACCCGCGCTTCGCGCTAAAGCGGCAGAGTTAGCCGCAAGGCATCGGCGGAGGCCCTTCGCCGATCGGCACCGCAGCGGCGGGACCCTGCATCTAAGACGATTAGAACCCGCAGGCCCGCTCGAAGGGTGGGAGCATCGCAACAACTCCGGCTGCTTGGACATCGAGCACGGCATCCTTGGCAACAAGTGTCACCTCGCCACCTTTGCGCAAGCTGTCGAGCAGTTTCTGCGGCTTGGTAAGGCGTGCGACGACAAATCCGGCAACGTCGCCATCGGCAAACAGCTTGATCCGGGCGGGTGCGGAATATTCCTGTCCGTCAACGCGAATCTTGAACGACACGGCCTGGCCGTTCCTGGCCCCGCGCGGCAGCGCGGTCGATCGCACAACAAGCGTTTGGCGACGCGGCTCGCAACTCAGATCGGCCAGCAACCAGCCGGTCGCTGCTTTGCCAAAGATCAGGAACGGTGCGGCACCGCCCTGCTGCGGGCGGAATATCCACAACATCTGTTTGTCGTCGTCCTGGCTGTACTGCCAGCCGCTGCGTTGCTCGCAATCCTTGCCGATCTTTGCGAAAGCATCGACCGCATCCGGTCCGCCGGGAAAAGTCTTGCCGTCGATGGCGAGCCTGAGCTGGCGATCCATTCGGTCAAGGAGTCCGGCCGCGAGCGCATCGGCCGGACGATCCGTAGGAAAGCTCCAGACGCCGTCGCTGGTTTCGACCTGCAATGTCCGCGCCGCCGCGGGTTCGATGGCCAGTTCCGGCCGCTTGCCGGCGCCGCAGGCGAGCGCCACCACATGGCGCGTGCCGTCGATCGTGCCGATGCCGAAGGCCGCCAGGCGACCGTCAGGCAGCGCCGAGACCTGCCAGCCGTCTTGACCACTCGCCTGGGCCGCGGCCGTTCTGAGCTCGCCGGCCGGTTCCGCAGGCGCGCTCAGCGCGCGCATCTCCGCGAGCAGTCCATCGCGCAGTCCGACATGTGGCAGGAACATCCAGGTCGAGCAAAGGGTGGTAGACAGCCCCGACGCGCCCTGCTGCGCGGCGACCGTAAAGCTTTGCCCGGTTGCGAACTGGACGCCGCAGGATGCCGACGGCCCGTCCGGATGCCGCACGACGACAGTGGCCTTGGCCGCGACGCCCTTGAAGCCTTCGGTCACTTCGAATGTGGTGGCTGAAACCTGAGGCCCGGCCGTGACACTGTTTCGCGCAATTCCGGTAAACACCATCTGATGCTGCGCCAGGATACCGGCAGCGGTCGGGTTGCGTTCGCAAGAGCAAGCAAGGGCAGCGCCCGACGCCGTCAACAGCGTGGCTACCGAGACCAAAACGATTTTAACGGCTGCCCAATGCATGATCGGCGTCATTTCAGCGGCTTCCAATTGTCGGCGATAAACCCGCGGGCGTCCACCTCGGCGATTTGCCCGGCAATAACCGCCTTGCCGCCCACGCACTTCCAATCGTAGATCGTCGCATGGCCGGTCGCGCTCATAGGCACGCCCATCGCATTCGGATCCTGCTTGCAATAACGCTCCGCGCCCGCCGATTTGCGGCTGACATCGGCCTTCTCGCACACGAGATTGGCTCCACGATTGCAAAGCCATACTGTTCCGCCCATGCAGCGCACGGAAGTGCCTGCCATTATGAACGCATCCGGCATCTCTGCGGCAATCTCAAAAACCCGCCGCGCGCTTCCGATCAAGTTTGGCGGCAAAGCCTGCAGGCGATCGTCGTTCCCCACCTTCGCGCAATAGCCCCCGATCTCCTGCGCAGACGCGGGCACGCAACCCGGCACGGCGACAGCCACGGCAGCAAGCACAGCCCCGGCGAAAAGCCTGCGCATCATCGACTCCAGCGCCATCTACGCCTGCACATGCCGCTTGGCGCAGGCCAGCAGCGCGGAGGCCGCATTCGCATTGAAATTGTAGATGGCGATCACGTCAACATTTCCGGGCTGAGCCTGCGACTGCACGACGACGAACTCGCGGCGGGCACGCACGACCATATCGAGAAAAGACTTTGTATCACCCTTGGCGACCACAAGAAATCCACCGCCGTAACCCGTGCGGATATTCGGCACATAGTCGACCGCCCCCTCATAAACCGCAAATGCCTCGTATTCGCCGGTCGCCTTCAGATCGCCGTCGACCAGTTTGGTCAATTCCTTGCCGGCAAATACTTTCAGAGGCGCCAGCGGGATCGCGCCGGGGTCCAGCGGGCCGTCGCCGCTGGCGACGCGAATGAACGCACCAAAGACGCCGATACCGATATCGAGCTTGTGGCTGCTGCCCTCCTCACGAAAATAACAGACCGGCGTGCCCGTGACAGACCTGGCAAGGTCGACATGCTGCGCTCGATCGAAGGTCGAGGTCTTCTTCAGTTCGCCAACCGGATCGGAACCTGATTGCGCCGATGCCGCGCCACTTGCAGCCATCGACAGCGCCAGCGAGGCGGCGATGAGCCCGCAGTGAAATGCCTTCGCTTTCTGCATGGTGCCTTTTTCCTTCCCGGATCCACTGCGCGGGACGTCTATTGCTTCTCGAAATGAACGGGATTTTCGACCACGCCCTGCTCGCAAAAACGCTGGAACGGTCCGATCCGGGCACCGAGACCGGCCACGCCGATCGAATAACCTTTGCCCGCCAGCGTCAGGTCCAGGACATCGGCTGACTTCATCGACGCGAGCAAGGCCGCGCCGATCTCCGCGACGTGGATATCAGCGTCCCAGTCCAGGCTGCGCGACAGCGGCGCCTTCGTCTTGTAAAGATTCCGAAATGTCAGCGCGGCCGGCACCGATCCGGCCGAAGCATTCGCAGCGCGCACCGCTAACGTTGCCGGCTCGACATCGCGCAATTTGACCGACGGTTGAACCAGCAGAATATAGTAGTTCGTTTTCAGGCAGACGAAATCGATCTTGCCGAGTCCGGCCTCAAACGCATTGTCGTCATCGGACAGAAGAGTGGGAAGATCCTTGTACTGTTTGCTGGGCTTATGAATGAGCCAGTTGCCGGTGGCGATCTTAACGGTATCGGCGAACGCGCCGTCGGCCGGCAGCAACGCAAGAGTGACAACGAGGGCGGCACAGCGCAGCAGCTTGGCGCCGACGCCGCGCTTTCCTGCGGCTGCGATCTCGCGGCCCTTTCCCGGCATTCCTCTTCTCCCTGCAAAGCGCCGTAGTATGGCGCCTGGAGAGACCGCTCATCATTGATCTTGAACAAACCGGCGCCCCGGCGTCGGCAAGGCGCCCGTGGAGACGCTTCAAGTCAACTCCCGGCCGCATTCGCCGCAGAAACGATCGGCGGCGCCGACAGGATGGCCGCAATGTTCACAGAAGTGGCGCGCTTGAACGGCCGGGGGCACCGTCTGTTGAGACGGGGCCGGACTACTGGCCGCTCTCGCAAGTTCGCTCACCAGAAAGTCGACGATGTCATCGCGGCTTGCACGGACAAGACGTACCAGGCCCGCCGCGGTAACCGACAGATCGAGAATTGAGCCGCCCGCGCACGGCAGCACGATGTGCTCGACGATCGACAGGGCGACGTCATTCAGTTTGCTGATCCGTTGCCACTGGAATCCGGCGCTGAGGCCAAACGCAGCGGCGACCAGCGGAGAAAGATCAGTCGCCGGAACGATACCGCCGCTGCCGAAGGTCGCGATCAACCGGGCCTCGCTCAGTTGCAGGAGCGCGGCGTCAATGGCGGACTGCCGGGGCGGCCTCGGCTGTCCGCCCAGCGTCACCGCGTAAGTGAGCAACTGGTCGAACCGCGACAGCCCCCACCATGCGTCGAGATAGGCCGCCACACGCAATGGCGCCATCGGCTGCAAATCGGCCGACAGAGACACCGGCATCCGGCGGCCGTCGAGCACTCGGGCGACGCGAACCTGGCGCGCATCCTCGCATGCGATATCGATCACCGCCGCCAGCACCGCCATCGTCGTCGCTTCGAGTTGGGCGAGGAACGGCGCGCCCGGTCTCGTCTGTGGCAGAAGCGGTGCGACCAGCGCCAGAATCTGCTCGGCCTCGACCGGCCCCGACACTTCGAGGCTGCCGTCGGCATCGTTAAGCAGATACCCGCCGCCGGCAGCCGGGCTAGCGGGAAACAGCACGGTGGTTTCGGCCGACGCCGCCTCCCCGCCCCAGATCCGCAATGTGATGCGAGTGTGGGGATCGCCCATGACCTTTGCCGCGTCGCGCAGTTCGCCGGCGGGAGCCGGGCCGGAACGCGGCGCGCCCAAGAGCGAACGCGGCGATAACAGTCCCGGCGGTCCGGCGCCGTCGATAACGCCGGCCAGTTCGGCCTTGGTCATCTGCCTGTGGAGCTTGAAGCCCGTGGCGGTCATCGGCCTTCCCTCACTGCGGCCGCTGCGGGTCGTCCGACCCGAGGCGCAGGGCCTGGCGCAGCGCGGCGCCGGCGATGTCGCGCGGATGCATGCCCGGCGGGTAGGTTACCGTGGGTCCCGCCGCCGGCGTTGTGCCGCTGGCGCCGAACTTGGCAATGAACTCCGGCATCTGTGCAAGCTTCTCGGCCCCGGCCGACAGACTCATGCCGGTTGCGGCCCGGAATTTGGCGTCGGCGGTCCCTGGCGTCATGCGCCCATCGTGCACGGCGCGCATGATATCCATCGGCGTCTCGCCGGTGACGGCGTTGCGTGTCGTGAACACCAGCGGCAGACGGCTGCCCGGCGTATTCTCCATCATCTGGCGGGTGATGCGGTCGTAATCCTTGATCGCCGTGCGGCATTGCTCCGACACCGCACCGGCGCCGGTATTGCCTTTGTGCAGCACCGTGGCCTCCGCCAGTTTGACGCCGGTCACCTCGCTCACCGAGCGGCCTTCCGCGCCACTGATCTGCGCGGCCCTCGCTCGCGCCAGGAAATCCTGCGGCGTCTCGCCGGGGCGCATCGTGAATGCCTCGACATGAGTGCCATGGATGACATTGATTTCCTGCTGCGACTTGCTGATGCCGAGCTTGTCGCAGGTCTCCGCGACAGCCTTCTGAAGTTCCTCGGGACGCGCAGGGCGCCCGGTCTGCTTGTCGATGATCTTGGCGCCGGCATACATATCGAGGTCCATGCCGGGCGCATTGCCGGCAGAACCGCTGCCGCTCTTGAAGTCGCTTGGCCGAACCGGGCGCTCGGTGACGCCATCCGGCTCGACCACCACGAAGCGGTTCGCCGTCACGCCATCTTTCGTTACCCTCTGGCCATTGAGATGCGCGGCAGTCTGCTCGAACAGCGGCTTGGTGCGATGCTCCTCGGTCAACGTCGCGAACGCCACCTTGGTGTCATTGTCGACACCGTCTCCCTTCAGCAGAAGTTTGGCGTCACGGTTCTCCAGCACGCGATTCACTGCCGCTTTCTGCTCTTCCGGCGTGCCATGGGTAACCGCTTGCTTGAGCTCCTCGACGAGGCTCTTGCCTTTGGCGGCATTGGCCGCCGCCTCCTTGTCCATCTGGATTTGCAGCTTGGTCATCGGCGTTGCCGCATTGGCGATGCGCCCGCCTGCACTCGACCCGACGCTGCCGACGAGGCCGTCGACGAACCCCTCCGCGAGATTGCCGTCGCTTGCCGCCCGTCCCGCGGCGCCCATCGCGCCGCCGAGCAGCAGCTGCGCGCCTTCGCGCGTCACGGTCTTGTCGATGTTGCCGACCTTTTGGCCGACCGCTCCGCCGAACGCGGACAGCGCTCCGGCCTGCAGCGCCGTTTTCACGTCGCCTCCGCTGCGAACATAGGCCTCGCCCGCGTCCACTCCCGCCGGCAGCAGCACCTTGGTTAGCGCCGGCACCTTCGGCAGGTTGACGTAACGGCCCACCGCGCCGTCCTTCGCTCCCGACAGGAAGCCGGTGGCGAAGGCCCCGGCGATCCTGATCGGCTTTTCCCCGGCGACCCAGGCGCGAGCGCCTTCCTCGAAACTGCCGATGGTCCCCAAACCGGTGGCAACCGCGAGCGTGCCGGCCGGGCCGGCAACCACCATCATCCCGGTCTTGGCCGCCGCCAGCGTCAACTTGGAAGCGTATTCGCCGGCGGCCATGACATCGGCCCAATGCTTCTGGGCGGCAGCATCCGCGCTCGATGCGTCCACCACCCGTTTGAGATGATCGGCATAAAGCTGCTTGAGCCCCTCCGTATCGCCCGCCGCCGTCAGGCGATCGATTTCCGCGGGATCGCCGTCTTCCGTGGCGCAGGCGTTGCGCAGCTTTGTCACGATCCTGTCGCGCTGCGCCGCTTCGGCGGCCTCCGCTGCGGCACGTGCCGCCCGGTCGGCGGCGATCTTGTCGGCAAGACGTGCGGTTTCCTGCGAATAGGCTTGCGACTCCTCCCGGCTGATGCGTTCGGCCTCGGCGGTCTCGTCGGCACGGCGGGCCTCCAGTTCGGACCGCCGCGCGCGCTCTTGATCCCAATAGGCGCGCTGCACCCAGGCGCCATCGTTTTCGCTCCAGACATCGCCGCGCTCGTTGACGTCGCCGTCTTTCGCCGGCATCAGAACGCGGCTGCCTTCTCCCTCGCGGACAAAGCCGCCGCGCTCGGCCGAGTAAATTTCACCAGCCTCGTTGCGCGCGCCGTCGACCGGATCGAAGGTACCGACGCCATCCTTCTCGCTGTATTTCCAGCCCAGCGCCTCGTATTTGCGCCGCCATACGTCGTACGGATCTTCCGGCAGCCGGCCGCGCAACAGATCGCGGATCGATTGCAGCACTTCTTCACGCCGCACGCCGGTCATGCCGAACATCGTCAACGAGCCCAGCAGCGCGGCACCGCCGGCGAGTGCCGACACTGCAGCAATCTCGGCAGGGGTCAGTTCGGAATCTGACTGCTCCGTCGCCTCCGGTGTTTCGGGCTCGTTCTCGGCCTCCGTCGGCGGCTCGGACCCGGGCGGCGCCGCGGTTGAAGCCGAAGTGCCAGCGCCTGGCGGCGAGGCTGTTGCGGACGAGGCACCGGCCCGTGGCTCCTTTTCAGGCCACGGAAATGGCTCAGGTTCGAGTATTCGCTTGACGCGCTGCATGTCGAGCGCCCGAACGCGGGCGAGCAGATCCTGCGGCGACGTCAGAAAAGGTGCGTCCGGATTTCTGCCGAGCGTTATCTTCAACAAGACATTGCCGCTGCGGATCAGATACCGTCGGGATTCGTTGACATTCCCAGTGCGACCACCGCCCCACGGCGTATCGGCGCTGATTTGAAGCGCCTCGTCACCGAGCGCGACAGGAACTGGGCCAACGACGCGCTGACTCGAGCTGGCGCCCTGCTTAAAGAACTGGCGGAAGAAATCGAATCGTTCCTTGGTGGCTTGCGCGTTGTGGGTGATTTCGTATTCGACGGTTGCCGATGAGATTCTAATACCGTTAGGTCCGCCGGGAAATTCCGACCAGGCGTTGAAGTATAGAGTGAAGTTGCCGATGTTGTTGTGACTGAACCATGAACGGTTCATGTGCGGCATCTTCTGGGCTGCGTTGCCCACGACCACCAGACCGGACAAAATGTCGGGCACGAGCCGGCTCGCATCGTTGCGCTTGGGTGCAGCGAGCTGCAGGCTGATCGTCTTCTGCTGACGAAGACCTTTGCTTGGATCGACGACGAGCACCTCCTCGGTCTGCCAGTAGTTCCGCTCCCAGCCGACGAGACGGTAGGTGCCCGGCGGCAATAGCGGCTGGTAATTGTCGGGATGGAACCAGCGCGAGGCGAGATCGGACTGATAAAACACCCGTCCGCTTACCGGCTCGCCCGACGCTGCGTCCTTAAGTCGAAACTCGAAACGCACCCATTTTTCCTGACCGGCCGAGCGATAGTCTTCACGGCTCTGCGCGAGCGCCACCGCGGCAACCGATAGACCGGCAAGAAGCACGGCGACGGCGTAACCGACGGACCTCAACGTGATGCGCGACCGGCAACTCATTGGGCGAACGCGATGCTTGAGATGGCGCGCTCGAGAACCGGGCCGTATTTCTCATAGAGCCGGGTCGGCGCGTGCAACTGCATGTAATAGAAGTGATCGTCCTTCTCGACATAGGCGACGGTTTTGCGAAACTCACCCATCGGAAACACGACCATGATCGCCGGAAGCAACCCGATGCGGGCGGCGCCCTGGTAGATATTCTTCCGGGAGGCGGCATCGCTCTGCGCCTTGAAGTCTTCGACCTTGCTCGCCAGCGTTTCTCCGGCGCCACGACGCTCTACAACGAACGCCAGCACGATTTCGCCACCGTAGCTCGGGTCAGTCGTGGCGAAGAATAGCGAGTCACCGTCACGGCCCTGCACCAGCCGCCAGTCGGCGGGCACCTCGACGGAAAAGCCGACCTTGGACTTGGCGCCATCGAGCCGAAGCCCGAGGCCGATGCTGTCGACACGGCGATAGGTGAATCCGCCGGCTTGAGCGGGCGGGCTTTGCGGTGCCGTGGCCCCGGCCGCTGACGGCGGCGCGGGTGTGGCGGGCGTGGCAGGCGTGGCGGGAGGCTGCGGTGCGCGCCGTTCGGCGTCGGTTGCCGCCTTTTCAGGAATAGACGGATCGACGCTGAAGCTCTTCGCCATGCGCGCGGCGATCGGCTCGAACGCCGCGGCGGCGGCCTTCGGATAGGCGATCTCGAGGCGATGGACGAACGTCCCCTCCTCGCTCAACAGGACCCGGCGCAGGATGACATCGCCGTTCTTGCCGGCGACAACCTGATACCAGTTCCTGCCGCTCTGTTTCACCGCGGCTTCATCGCCGATGTCGAGCACATCCTCGGCCTGCAGCTCCTCGACAGAGAAATCCATGGCATTGGCGTGGCTGTAGATCGAAAAGCGCGCGCCGGCCGCTTCGGCGACAAAGCTTCGCCCCGCGTTGTCGGGCGGCGGCGGCTGGATGGCGAATAAATCGGCGGGATAGTCGATCACCACGCCATAGCGAGTATTGATGTACCGCTCCCAGCGCTTGGCGGTGATGAAGCCTACATTGCGCGGCGGCACCCCCGCCGCCGGCGGGCTTGTTTCGGCGGTGACAGATGGCGGACCCGCCGGTTTGTCGCCCCAACTCGCCAGCAGCAATGCGCCGCCCAGAACGGCAAGTCCGGCGACGACCAGCACGACGATCATGCGCTTTCGGCTGCGATCGAGGCTCTCTCCAGTCGATGCGGTCGGCGCTGCCGCGCTTGTGTCACTGACCGGCGCAGCGATGACGGCTGCGCCGCAGCCGGTGCAGAACTTTGCACCAGGCTTCAACGCGGCGCCACAGGCTCGGCAGAAATTGGCCATCCATCCCCTCGTTATCTCACGAGAACGCTGACGCGCTGGACGCGAACGACGAGGCCGAGCGTGTTGCCGACGGTAAGGCCAACGCCGGCAAGCATCAGTAGCGTCATCGCCGACGGAACATGACCGAACACCAAGCCACCGATCTGGTTCATCGCGAACGTCAGGCCCCACATGACGAGATACCAGGCGGTACCGCGTCCCCGGATTTCGGTGTTGTCGATGAAGAGCAAGGTCGTGAGCGACCAGGCGACCCCGATCAGTGACCCGGCCAGAAGCGCGGCCAACAACATCGAGGGGGCTGGTGTCCGCCCACCGAACCAGAGGCTGATCAGGGTGCCGAAGATACTGATCCCAAGAGCCAGCAGCAGGGCGACCGGCTCGATCGTCCTGGCCTTGCGAAAGGTCAGCACCATCATCACGACCGACAGGATCAGCATGGCCGTGCTAGCAATCGAGATCAGACGGAAGAGGGTTTGCAGAGGGCTTGCAAAGAACAACGAAATGAGCGCCAGCACGGCCAACGCAGCAACGAGCATTGCGCCGGTCTTCAACCGCCCCAGAATTTCGCTCTTGATCTGCGCTCCGATGTTGCGCATCGACAATCTCGCCGGCACAGCAGGTCAGCATATGCTGCTATTTTTATGCCCATCCGTGGCGAATACGGCTTTGAGCTACATCAACCCCGCCGGATGCAGCGCCGCTAGCCTTTAACGAGTTGTAGCTGCCAGGTGAGACCGCCATGCGGGTAGCGATTGTGCTCCTTTTTCTGATGACCATTGCCGCACGAGCGCATGCGGCAACGACGCCGTCGTACCGGCTCTGCAATCCGGATCGGATCAGGCAAACCAATGCCTGGGTCGATTGCCTGCAAAAGGCGCTCGATACGGCGGAGGAGAAGCTCGGTGTGGCCGCCGGCAAGATCGCCGCAGGAATGCAGGCCGGCGATATGCTGGAGGAGCCGACGCGGACGGAAATGCGCGCCTTGTTCGAGGCCGCCCAGAAACAATGGCTTTCCGTGCGCGACCAGGATTGCAAGGCTTATGGCGCCCATCGGGCCGGACTCGGCTTCGGTGCCGCGCAGTTTCGCCTCACATGCCTGCTGGACGAAACAACCTACCGGATCGACGCTCTCAGGGCGCGTTACGCCGACGAGCTCAAGTAGTCGACGCAAATTGACCGTTATGCGCGGCCGACCGCGTTTTCCGCGTTCAACCGCCGTTGGCCGCCAGCCAGTTCGTCCCTTGCGGAACTAGCTCACGACCGGCAACGCGACGATGTCATAAGCGTGGCCGATGCGGCGTCCGAGCACCGGATCCTCGATTTCCATCTCGAAGCGCGCTGCCGGACGAATGCCGCCAATTGCGCCGACGGTGCCGCAGAACATAACCGCGCCGTTCTTAAGCGCGGCCGAGCCATCATATCGCGACAAGAGGTCCACCGGCGTGCGCATACTTGCAAGCGCCCCCTCTTGGTAGAGCACGCGCTCGCCGCCAATCGCCGCATGCGCGCGGATGATGAGCTTGTCCCAGTGCGGCATGACCTCGGCAAGCGGCCAGACGTCCTCGCCGATCACTTTGCCGCAAATTTGCTTGGACAGCGCGATGCCCAGCGTCTCGAGCTTGCGGTCGGTGTGATCGGAGCCGACGCCGAGCCACATGGCCCCGTCGAACGCCAGCACCACCGGCTCGACCTCCCCGGAGGTGTCGTTGCCGAGCACTTCGAGCCGCTTCGTCTGTGTCAGACCATTGACGCTGGTGCGATAAAACACCGGCATCGACGACGGCCGCGGTACGCCGAGCGCCGCCAGTTCCTCGACATGGTGCTCCAGCGCCTTGGTGTCGCGGCCGGTCCAGCCGGCAACGATCAAGGTGTCGAATGCGGCGGTGACCGGTGCGCCGCCGGGGCGCTGGAACATGAAAGCGGGCAAGACGATAACTCCCTCAGAGTGGATAATCGCTCCGTGACATAGCTAATTTTACGAGGTAATAAGCCAATAAGGCAAGCCGGATTGGACCATTCCAATGAGCTTCGACGACCGCCAATTCCGTCACGCGCTGGCCGCCTTCCCGACCGGCGTCGCCGTCATCACCGCCGTTTCGGACGCCGGCGAACGGCTCGGCATGACCGTGAGTTCGTTCAACTCGGTCTCGCTCGCGCCGCCGCTCGTGCTGTTCAGCGTTGTCCGCCGAGCCCACAGCTTTGCCGCCTGGATGCAGACAACGCGGTATGCCGTCAATATCCTGTCGCAGGACCAGGAGGATATCTCCAATCGGTTTGCCCGGCCGCTCGGGGACAAATGGACGGGACTGGTCGTGATCGACGGTGACACCGGCGTGCCGCTGCTGCCGAACGCGCTGGCGAGCTTCGAATGCGAATCCCATGCCCATGTCGACGGCGGCGACCACGTCATCTTTATTGGGCGCGTTGTTGCGTTACGGACGACGCCGCGCAGGCAGGCCCAGCCGCTGATCTTCTACGGCGGCCGCTACCGCCGGCTCGACGCCGGGTTCCAGGACGCACCGCCGCGCGACGCCCACATTTTCGAGGGCTGGTAGCCCTTCCCGCTCACGTCAAAGGAGACCGCCATGGCCGTCAACAAGGAGCACAAGGAATTCCACGCCGTCGATATAGCGACCGGCTGGGAAACGCCGCCGGGTTATCCGGCCGGCATCCAGCAGAAGATCCTGTCCGGCGCGCTCGACGAGCCGAACAAGCGCGGCACGCGCTCGCGGCTGCTGCGCTTCGCGCCGGGCGTCTACACGACGGCACCCTTCGTGCACGACTACTGGGAAGAGGTCTATCTCGTCTCCGGAGACCTGACGGTCGGCAACGACGCGCAGGGCAATGGCGGCGAAGCCTTCGCGCCCAATACCTACGCTTGCCGCCCGCCCGGCGCCTATCATGGCCCTTTCAAGTCGAACGGCGGCTGCCTGCTGTTCGAACTGCACTATTACGATCCGGCCTGAGCCGGATCGCGCCCGGACTAGTGCGCCGGCGCGGCGAAATCCTGCATCACCGATGACCGTACCACCCGCGCCTTGCGGGTGGTCGCCGGCGTATTGCGGCTGCGGCCGACGAAGCGCGGCACGCCGGCGGTGACCACGCCGCCGATGGAGGCGATGTCGCCATGCTTGATCGCTGCGAGCGCGGTCTGCTGTGTGCCGCCATCGGGAGCGTCGAGCAGTACGATATCCGCCGCCTTCCCTGCGGCGAGATAGCCGGAATCGAGGTCATAAATCCGGGCATTGCTGCCCGAGGCGGCGCAGACGAAACGCTCCGGCTCCATATCGGTGAGGCTTGCGCAATGCGCGATGGTGTAGAGCATGCCGAGCGGCATGATGCCCGAGCCGGTCGGCGTATCGGTGGCGATGATGAAGCGGTCGAAAGCGCCGAGCTCATCGGCAAGCTTGGCGCACAGCAGCGTGGTGCGCAGATTGCCGGCGGTACAGACCTGCAGGGCGATCTCGCTTTCCCGAATGACGCGCTCGAAATGCGCATCCGGCATGGCAGTCGGGCCACCATTGATGTGGAACGAGACGTGCGGGTGGAACGTGAGAATGTGGTCCCCGGTGATGGCGCCGGAACCGGGAATTGACGAACCGCCGGTATGGCAGGTCGTGATCATGCCGGCATCCTTCGCCGCCTTGACCAGCGGTCCGTAGTCGTATGCCGTCTTGACGGCACCGAAGCCGGCTTTGGCCAGCTTGACACCTTTGCTGACCAACTCGGTGAAATCGGCAGGCACGAGACCCGGCTCGAGAATAACCGAACCCGCGACGACGCGCATGCCGCCCGGCCGATACGTTTCAAAACATCGCTGCGCCGCCAGCGCCAGCGCCTTCACGCCTTCCGGGTCCCGCGGACGGCCCGGCACATGCACCTCGGACGCGGTGATGCACGTCGTGGTGCCGCCGTGCAGATAGCTTTCGAGATAGCCGACCGTGCGCTGCCGCGGCGTGTAATCGCCGAAGGTGATGTGGACATGGGAATCGATCAGGCCCGGAATGGCGGTCATGCCGTCGGCGTCGATAACCACGTCCGCGGCCTCGACCGCAGCCGCCGACGCCGTGCCGACACTGACGATCTTCTCGCCATCAGTGACGATGCTGTCGCCGGCGACGAAGGGCGACCGCCAGTCGCCGGATACAATCTGGCCGAGATTGACGATCGCGACTTTCATCGGTCCCTCGCCTGTCAGCTTGCTGCCTTGACGCGCTTCAATTCGTCGCCGAGCTCGTAGGACGACAGAAGCTTCTCGACCAATCCCGTGGCGCCGTTCCAGTCGTAGGTCCGCATGCTGTGGCCGCAGGTGACGAAGCGCGCACCGGCATAGAACATCTCATACTGCGTATGGCGTGAGCCGAACTCGGAGCCGATGGCGTCCCAGGCCGCCTTCATGAACTTGACCTTGTGCTCGGAGTCCATGGTGGCCGAACGCTGCGTCTTTTCGATGATCCTGGCCATCTCGGGATTGCCGAAGTCGGCAATCGACGACGGCAGCATGATCAACGCCCCACCGGCAAGATCGCGGATCGTGTTGATGACCTTCGGATAGAGATCCTGGGTGATGACCTGCGCCGAATACATGAAGTGTCGGTTGGGCACCCAGTAACCGCCGCGCATTTCGCCCGACGCTTCCATGCCGGACAGCATGGCGTTGACCATCCCGGCCTGCGCGGCCAGCAATCCAAGCTGTTCGGAAACGCTCGGAATCTTGGTTGTACCGATCGCTTCGGTGATCGAGCGCGCAAGACCGACAAGAAACGCGATCTTCACCGACAGGCGAATCTGCGCCTGATAGTTCTGATAGGCATGGCCCGGCGTATCGTGGAACTGGGCGCGGCAGGCGTCGGTGTCGCGGTGAATGAACACGCGATCCCACGGCACTTTCACGTCCTCGAAATACATCAAGGCGTCGTTCTCGTCGAAACGCGACGAGATCGGATTGTCGAACATCGACACGGCGTGGGCCTCGTAGGACTTGCGCGACAGGACACGAATGCCCTTGGTGTTCATGGGGAGCGCGCAGCAGAAGGCGAGATCCTCTTCGCCCGGCCTGAGCGGTTGCAGGTTCGCAACAAACACCTCGTTGGCCATGATCGAGGATGTGCCCAGCATTTTGGCGCCACGGATCGTAATGCCGGTCGAATCCTCGTCGACGATGCGGGCGACCAGATCCTCCGCTTGCTCACCCCAACCTTTCGCTCGCTCGGCCTGCGGGTTGATGATCACATAGGTCAAAAACAGATCGTTCTGCGTGGCGTAGTCGACATAGGCCTCGAATGCCTTGGCGCGCTCTTCGCTGTGCTTGCGGAACACCTCGATGCCCATGCGCTGACCGATCAGCGCCGAGGCCAGATGATCGGGCGAGCGACCGAGGAAGCCGCCGGACAATGCCGACCAGGCCTGCAATGCCTTCCGCCGCTGCACCATCTCATCGTAGTTGCGCGGCATCTGCCAGCCACGATTGACGCGGCGACTCGAGCCATCCGGCCGGAAGGTCATCAGCTCCAGATTCTCCGGCTTCGACTGGAAATCGTATAGCGCCGCCGACGCCTTCACCGCATTGCGGAAGGCGGGATGCTCGGTCACGTCACCGGCCAGCTTGCCATCGATATAGACGGTGCGGCCGTCTTTCAGTGACTTGATGTGATCCGCTCCGGTCTTGCACTCGCTCATGACCTGCTCCGTTGAAACGTTGATAAGAGGCGCCGCCGCGGCGGCGCTTCAGGTGAGACCGTCGAGGCCCTTGATGTCGGCGGCGTCCAGTCCGCCGACGCGAGCATTGCCACGGCCGCGCGTCGCATAGGCGCAGATCACCGCGATCTCGTCCGGCGCCGGGCCGTCGGGCAAAGTGATGCTGATGCCGTCGTAATGCGAGCGTACATAGAGCGCGTCCTTGTGCGCCAGCGGGACATCGATGCTGGCGCCCGGCGCCGCGCGCTTGGTGAAGGATGAAATCCAGGCGACGCCGCCGCCTGCGGCCTCGCGCATCACGTTTCCGAACACGGTGGTGAGCATGGCGTTGCCGTGCTCCTGCTCGCCGGCAATGCCGACGATCGCGGCCTTGCCGTAGCTGACCGGTTTGTGCGGTGCGAGCAAGGAAACAGCGATGGCGCAGATTTCGCGACCGACCGCCTCGCTCTCCTTCGTCAGCAGCGATAAATCTTCGACGTACTGGCCGGCAAAGGGATTTTGCACGATCGCGACCGCGGCGGATTTACGCAGCACAGGCTCGACGGCGCGACCGCTCGCCTCGCGGATTTCATCGAAAAAAGTGAGGATTCGCTTGATCTTCATGGCCCGCTCTCCGCCGCCGACTGGAAATTTATCGAGCAACCTGCCACGATAATTGCCTAACTAACTAAGCTTTTCAAGTTCGCTTTCTAATGCTAGCCTTTTTCTCGGGCGTGGCATGAAAATCGCATCATCCCAGCAACGCCGGATGCAGAACTGAAGCGAAGCACCGCGCCAACCTTTGCGGGCGAGAGCCCTCACATCGGAGGAGAGAACATGTTGGAAATGCGTAAATTGATCATTGGCGGCCTTATGACCGCCGCGCTGATATCGAGCGCGCAAGTTGCCCAGGCGCAGAACACAATCAATATCGGCGCCATCGTGCCGAGCAGCGGCCCCTTCGCCGAATGGGGCCGCGCCAATACGGTGACGTTGAAAATGCTGGAAAAGCAGGTCAACGATGCGGGCGGCGTCAACGGCGCCAAGCTCAACATCGTCATCCTCGACGACGCGGCGAAACCGGCGCAGGCAGCCAACAACATGCGCAAGCTCGCCGGCGACGACAAGGTCCTCGCCGTTGCAGGTCCTCTGACCAGCAGCGCTTGCGAAGTCACCTTCCCCGTGGCCAACGAGATGAAGACGGTCTCGACATCGCAGGCTTCCTCGAAGCCGGGCGTCGCCAAGGCCAATCGCCCGTGGGCGTTCCGCAACACCATCGACGAAGGCATTCTCGCCAATACGTCGGTGCCGTACTTCAAGAAGACGTTCGAGGCCAAATCAGTGGCGATCATCTATGACGCCAAGGACGCGGTCTCGACCTCGATCGCCACCAAGATCATGCCGAAGGTTTTCACCGACGCCGGGGTCAAGGTGATCAACGGCGATTCGCCGATCTCGTTCAACACCGGCGATCTCGACGTCAGCGCGCAGATCACCAAGCTCAAGGGCATGAGCCCGGACGGCATTGTCATCGGCGCCGACTACAGCCAGGCCATCACTGTTCTGCGCGAAATGAAGCGCCAGGGCCTGAACAAGCCCGTGATTGGCGGCACGCCGCTGATTTCTTCGGCGATCCTGAAAGCGGCGCCGGAAATTCCGGTGGTCGCGCCGGCGACGTTCTACGCCACGATGGACACTCCGAAGGCCAAGAAGTTCGTCGCCGAGGTGCAACCCTTGATGCGCAGCGCGTCGGGCCTGCCGAAGGACATCGAGCCGAGCATGTATGACGCCAATATCTATGAAATCGTCAGCATGTATATCGATGCGGTCAAAAAGACCGGCGTCACCGGAAAGCCGGAGAACCTCGAGGCCGATCGCACCAAAATCCGCGACTATATGGCCAACCTGAAGGGCTATGAGGGCTTCAGCGGTCCGATCCACTTCGGCGAGGACGGCGACGCCATCAAGAACTTCTTCATCGTGCAGGGCCAGAACGGCGCCTGGCAAACCAAGGTTACCGGCTGCTCCGCCGCTGCCGGCGGCGCCTGCTGACGCCAGATGAACAATGGCGCGTCCGGGCCACCTTACTCGGACGCGCCTTTTGCCTTTGAACAGGCCACGAGCATTAGCCTCCTCGGGTAGCGGCACACGGATCGGTAGGCAGTCATGTTGTTGCAGCAACTGGTGAATGGCTTGACTTTGGGCGCGGTCTACACGCTCGTCGCGTTGTCGTTTTCCCTGGTCATGGGCATCCTGTCGGTGCTGAATATCGCCATCGGCGAACTGTTCATGCTCGGCGGCTATCTTGGCTTCGCCGTCATCGCCCGCGAGTTGCCTCTGCCGCTGGCCATGGCCGTCGCCATGATTGGCGCCTGTGCCGTATCGGTCGTCATCCAAAAGATCGCCTATGAGCCGCTTCGCGATGCACCGCTCATCACGCCAATGTTGTCGACGCTCGGCTTCTCGATCATCCTGCAGAACATCGTCACTAATGTCTGGGGCTCCGATCCGCTGCAATTACCTTCCGAAATGTTCGATGCAGATTTCATGGTTGGCCCGGTGCGTATCGGCGTCATGCAGATTG
>JAHCKF010000199.1 GCA_026125925.1 Pseudolabrys sp. | reverse complement strand
CACCGAATATTCCAAGGGCGCGAGCCGCGGATCGTGGGATGGCGACAGCGGCGTGTGGGCGCAGTTCGACACCGCACGGAATTGAGAGGCTGATGTCCCCTCCGTCATGCCCGGCCTTGTGCCGGGCATCCACGTCTTGGCCAAAGCAGGAAGGCGTGGATGGCCGGGACAAAAGGGCGTTCACGCCCGTCTTTAACGGGCTATGCCCGGCCATGACGGCCATTAAATTCAGCGCTTCCGACTCAAACAAAAACGCGGCCCGGTGGGCCGCGTTTCGTAATTCTGCGAAGCTCGCGCTCCTAGTACTTCAGCCAGGGTCCGCGCGGGCCCAGGTCCCAAGGGCCCGGCAGGGCAGTCTGGTTGCCGCCGGCGACGGTGTTATTGAGGATGCCGTCGGCGCGATGGTTCGGCTGCTGCGCGTAGTCGAGGTCATGACGGCTGCCCGGCAGCACTTCGGGCCCCGGATCGAGGAAGGAGCGCTTCTGGATGATGACGCGGGTGCGGGTCTTGCCGTCCTCGCCGCGGGTCACGACCACGGTCTGATCGCGGTTGGCATAGACCCGCTTGCGGGTCGTCTGGGCATCGGCCGGTACGGCCAGAACGGCCAGCGCGCAGAGCGCGGCGAAGCTCGTTGCAACGAATTTCAGGCGCATTTTCGTCAAGTCCTCAACCGATTCCCTCAACCAGAACGCAGTCTAGCCGCGTTCGGTTCGGCTTGATAGGGCGAAAAAGCCACAGCCTGAGTTGCAAAAAGGACCGACCACGTTCTCGTGATGGAAACGTGGCCGGTCCGATTTGTTGCGCCGCTCGTGGCGGTATCAGCTACCGTAGTTTTTCTTGAGGTAGGCGGCGATCGCCTTGGCGTCCTCGGCGTCCACCGGAGCGCCGTAGGCACTGATCATCTTGTTCACCTCGGCGTCCCAGCCAGCGCTGTTGAGATAGACCGAGTTCATTGGGATGTAGGCCAGCGTGTGACAGGCCTGACAATTGTTCTCGACCTTGTCGACGCCCGGCGCCTGCTTGAGCTTGATGACCTGCTCGTCGGCGAGCGCCGAGGTCGCGAGCAGCGCGGCCGCGGCGGCGATGATGAGTCTCTTCATGGCGTGCTCCCTCAGGCCGTGAGCGTGATGCTTTGCATCACGTTGTTGTGGTAGCCGGCGCCGTTGAACAGGAGCTTGGTCACCTGCGTCTGGCCGATGGCATTGGTGGCATTGACCAGCACGGTGGTCTTGCCGTGCCTGGCCTGCACATCGAAGCTCCACGGCCGGAAGGCAAACTTGCCGAGATCCTCGCCGAGCTTGGCCGAAGACCAGGTCTTGCCGCCGTCGGTCGAGACCTCGACCTTGCCGATGCCGTAGCCGCCGTCCCAGGCGAGTCCGGCGACCGTGACCT
Source organism: Pseudolabrys sp. (assembly GCA_026125925.1). The sequence continues at coordinate 5,297 of JAHCKF010000199.1, read as the reverse complement.
TGCCGGCCTTCACCTTGGCGCCGTCGCGGTGACTGGTGATCAATGAATTGACCACCATCTCGGTGATCGGCGTCGAGGTGGCGTCTTCCTGCGTGACGAAGCGGTCGCGCAAGGGGAACAGGCCGACTGGTACGCGATAAGCAGGCTTCATCCAGAAGCCGCCTTGCGGCGTCGTGCGCACATCGATGTGCACGAGATGCTTCATCCAGTAGGTGCCGGTCCATCCCGGCACGATGAGCCGCGCCGGAAAGCCGTTGAAATGCGGCAGCGGCTGGCCGTTCATCTCGTAGGCGATGATGGTGTTCTCATCCATCGCCTTCCAGGCCGGGATGCTCTTGATGAAATCCGGCGTCTTGTCGACCACCGGCCCGTCGGCGCCGTTGAAGGCGACCTCGATCGCTTCCTTCTTGATGCCGGCTTTGGCGAGCACGTCCTTGAGCCGCGGACCCTTCCATTTGGCGCAGCCCATAGCGCCATAGCCCCATTCGACGCCCGGCACATGCGGCTTCGACAGGCCGCGGCGGTTGCCGGAGCACTGATTGACCGCGGCGATCTCGATCGCTGGCATCTTCTTCAGATCGTCGAACGTGAGCTCCATCGGCGTCGAAGCGCCGTCGCCGTCGACCTTGATCCTGTAGTCCTCGATCTTGATCTTGGGGATGTCGGCAAGGTGGTAACGCACGAAGAATTTGTCGTTCGGCGTGATCGGCGTCTGCAGATATTCGAGCGGCGATTCATAGTTCGGCGGCCGGTCGGCGAGCTGGATCAACGGCTGTTTGCCGGGCAGCGTGCCCATCTGCACATAGCTGGCGATGCCGTCGGGCACACCCGGACTCAACTGCGATGCGGCGGACGTCGCCTGCGCTTCGGTGAATCGGCCAAATCCTCCGATGAGGGCCGCGCCGGCGGCGGCCGTCGTGCCGAGGAATCCCCGGCGGGAGATGAGATGCATCGTTTCCTCCTTGTTGCCGCTTACGGCGGCCCTCGATCTGCGTGACCCGCGTCACGCATTCGGGAACAGGGAAGAAACGGAGAGCGTCGCCGGATTATTCCGTTACCGGGCGGCAAATCATCCGGCGCAGGGCGGGGCGCCGTGGCTGGCTTGGCGGAGTTGGCGGCGGATCCGGTCAGAATCGGCGTCGGTGGCAGTCTGGCCCTCGGCCGCGCCGGCAATAAGCGCAAAACGTGACGCCGGCATGCCATGGGCGCTCAGTTCATAGACCAGATTGCCGGCGACCCAGCGGTGGTGCTCGGTGCTTGACGTTTCCGGCGGCGTTGCGCCGATCGGCCAAGCGCGCAGCTCGAGCCTGCAGCCATGCGGTCCGCGATAGGTCGCCGACACCAGCGGCACTTTGCCCGGATCGATGACCAGCCCGGTCAGCTTGAGGCCGGCCGTCTCCAGCCGCGGCACGGTGGTGCCGGCCGGCAGCGACGCCAGCGTGATCGCGGTCGGCCCTTCGCCGAGCGGCGCTTCGGTTTTCGGAGCGGGCGGCAGCGCCATGAAGATGCCGGCTGCCACCATGGCGGCGAGACCGGCGCCGATCGCGAGGTCGCGAACGAGATGCGACGGGCGGCGCTTCGGCAGTTCGAAGACCGGAGCATCGATCGGCGCATCTGCGGCTTCGCCGATGGTCGCCTTGAGCCGCGCCAAGGTCGCGTAGGTCCGCGCCAGATCGCGGTCGCTCGCCAGACGGGCAGCCAAAGCGGCGCGTTCGTCCGGCGGCAGTTCGCCATCGACAAGAGCGTTCAGCTTCTCCAGGTCCTGCTGCTTTTGATCGCGTTCCAAGCTTCAAGTCCGATGATCAGATGCGTTGGTTCACTTTAAGCGGTCTGACGCTGCTGGCCTCGATCGCCGCCAGCAATGCGCCGCGCGCCCGGGCGATGCGGCTCATCACCGTGCCGACGGGCACATGCAGCAATTCGGCGGCCTCGCCGTAGCTGAAACCGGCGATATCGATCAAGGAGATAATTTCGCGATGCGCCGCGGGCAGCGTTGCCAGCCCCTGTGCGACCGTGATCTTGGCGATGCTGGCGTCGTCATAAGACCAGATGTCGTCATCGGCGCCGACGTCCGGCGCAGGCCGCTTCAGACGGCGGATTTCGTCGAGCGCGGCGTTGCGGACGATGCGAAACATCCAGGCGCGATAGGCCGGTGCGTCGTCGGGCACCCGGCGTGCGGCGAGCGCGCGTGTCACGGCTTCCTGGACCAGATCGCGCGCCGCATCGGCATCCGCCAGCATGGTGCGTGCAAAGGCATAAAGCCGCGGCAGCAAACCGGTCAGAGCCTGATGAGGATCGTGGGGCACGCCGCTTCCGTCCCGCGCCGATGAGATTGCGCGTCAGTATTCGTCCGCGGCGGCTTTAAAGCAATGATTTCAACGGCGCGACCGGCAACGCGCGACCCTGCCGAATTATTCCATCACAACGCATGGCATTCGGTCGCATTGAGCAAATTTTTTGGCGTCACTAGCCTGCGCCTAGAAAAGGCTCCTAGCCGGGCCGAAAACAAGGGGGAACGCCATGTCTTCGAAGACCGAACGTTCGATCGAGGAGCTTTATCGGGACGACCCGGAACGCGCCGATGCCGTCGCGTTCGGCCGACAAACCGGTCCCAGCCGCCGCGGCTTCCTCAACGGCGCGGGGCTCGCGGCAATGGGCGCCGCGGTCGGCGGCGCCATCCCCTTCGCCGCCAACATGCCGGGCGGCTTGATCCCCGCGGCCATGGCGCAAGGCGCCGCGCCTCCTGCGCCTGCGAAGAAGGGACCGATTTATCTCGACTTCCCGGGCAAGAACAAAGGGCTGGTCGTGATCGGCGAACGCCCGCTGGTGGCGGAGACGCCGGAGCACCTGCTCGACGACGACACGACGCCGTTCGAGAAATTCTACATCCGCAACAACGGCCAGATTCCCGACGAAGCCAAGGAGCCGGACAAGTGGAGCTTCACGGTCGAAGGCGAGGTCAATAAGCCACTGACGCTCACGCTCGGCGAGTTGAAGTCGAAGTACAAGGCGCAGACCCGGCGCATGGTGCTGGAATGCGGCGGCAACGGCCGTTCGTTCTTCTCGCCGACGGCCAGCGGCAATCAATGGACCAATGGCGGCGCCGGCTGCGCCGAATGGACCGGCGTGCGTCTCGCCGACGTCCTGAAGACGGCGGGCGTGAAGCCGTCCGGCATCTATACAGCCCACTATGCGGCCGATCTGCATTTGTCGGGCGATGCCAGCAAACCAACGCTGTCGCGCGGCGTGCGCATCGCCAAGGCGATGGACCCTGAATCGATGATCGTCTGGGCGATGAACGGCCAGCCGTTGCCGAACATCCACGGTGGCCCGGTGCGTCTGCTCATTCCCGGCTGGGCCGGTTCGGCCTCGCAGAAGTGGCTGACCAAGATTGTCATTCGCGACAAGGAGCATGACGGGCCGGGCATGACCGGCACGTCCTATCGCCTCACCATCAATCCGATGGTGCCGGGCACGAAGGCTGATCCGAAGAACTTCAAGATCCTGGAATCGATGCCGGTGCGCTCGATCATCACCAGCCCGGCCAACGGCACCAAGCTCGCCGCCGGCACGCGCGAGGTGAAACTGCGCGGCGCCTCGTGGGCCGGCGACCTCACCGTGCGCCGCGTCGATGTGTCCACCGACTACGGCGTGACGTGGCAGCCGACCAAGCTGGAGAAAGGCAAGAATCGTTACGATTGGCAGCGCTGGACGGCCTCGGTGAAATTGCCACGCGACGGTTACTACGAGATCTGGGCGCGCGCGATGGACACTAATGGCCGGATGCAGCCGCATGTCGCGCCGAACTGGAATCCGTCAGGCTACGGCGGCAATCCGATGCATCGCGTAGCGGTGCTGATCGGCTGATCGTTTAGCGACGCACAGACGCAGCGCCGGGCAGAACAATCTGCCCGGCCTTTTTCAAACATCAAAGCTGAACTGACGGACCGCTTTCGATCATGCGCAGGATGCTACCGCTCATCGCCACCGCCGCATTCATCGCGGTCAGCATCGGTCACGCCGCGGCGCAGCCGAAGACATTCACGCCGCGCGAGGAAAATATCGAGGAGCTGCCTGCGGGCCCGGGCCGCGACGAGACGTTCTACACCTGCACGGCCTGCCATAATTTCAAACTGGTGGCGCAGCAGGGCATGAGCCGGCAGCGCTGGAACGACACGCTCACCTGGATGACGGAGCGGCAAGGCATGCCGGCGATCGAAGGCGCGGATCGCGAACTGATCCTGGACTATCTATCGACGCATTACCCGCAGACCGAACCGGCGGCGCGCGGCTGGCAGAACCCGTTCACCAACCAGTGACCGCCGCTACCGCCTAGCGGGCGCGGCGTGCCGGCTGCATTTCCAGCGCCTTCCACAGCGCATGATATTTCGGCGTCGCCGCCATCAGCGGGTCGCGCTGACCGCAGTAGCTGCGGTGCAGCTCGGCCTGGGCGAACAAGGCGCCAACCTTCGGGTCGCTGCCGGCGTACAGCAGGGTCAGACGGTCGAGGGCGCAGGCGAGCGTCGACTCGCGCACGAAGTCGTCGCCCTGGCAGAACCAGCCGGAGATTTGCAGCATCGGGTCGTCATAGGTGCGGACGAAGGCAAGACAGTAGCGATGGGTGCCTTGCGACGTCTCGAAGGTGACCAGCGGCAGCGGGCCGAACTTGCTGGCCACCGGCTCCGCCGCGGCTGCGATCTTGACCGGGCCGAGGGCGGCAGCCTCGGTGGCGATGGTGTCCTCGGGCGAGGCAAATCGCGTGATTTCCTTGCCCGCCCGATAAATCTCGACCTGAAGATATGGCGTCGCGCCGTCGGGGACGCCGAGGCCGAGGATGTCCTTGCGGCCGTTGCCGGTGGCGTGGCGGCGGATCGTATAGGTCTCTGGCTGACCGGCGGCTTCGGGAATCGCCAGGGTGAAGGCCGGAAACGGCTTTTCGATCGTGACCCAGTCCGACCGATCAACGGGCGCGATGGGTGACTTCACCGATGCCGATTGGAAGACCTGGGCAGCGACTATGGACAGGACGACGAGGCCCCCCACATAAGCCATCAACCGCACCAACTGGACGGGCAGTTCCTCGCGCCAGGAATGCAGGGCCGGGAGCATGGTCGAGCCTCACGGAGCCTCGGATCGCGCTTAAAGCCTTCGGTGCCGTTGTCAGAAGCGTCATCTTCGCTTAGAAGCCCTGCTATCCGGTTGTTTCAAATCAAGTCAGGCCGGGGAATTTTTTCGGAGAGTAAACAATGGGTTACAAGGTCGCCGTGGTCGGCGCTACCGGCAATGTGGGGCGCGAG
>JAHCKF010000198.1 GCA_026125925.1 Pseudolabrys sp. | reverse complement strand
AGAGCAACTGCGAGAACGAGATATCCTGCGCGCTGGTGCGCTGGCTGGGATTCTGAAACAGCGTGAAGAGAGCGAGCAGCAGAAGGACGATAATCACCCAGAGGGCGAAATTCCGCAAATTGGCATTCATCGGACGTTCCTACCCGCGCGCAAGGCTCAAGGCGGCGCGGCTTGTCGGTTACACGAAACCGCGGGAATGACCGTCCCCACGTTCCTCAGGCAATGTAGGCACCCTGTCCCTGCATGGAAAGGGCTCGATTCTCACATATCTTAGCGCGATTTTGCCGCTGCCGCGCCTTTGGGTCGGCCCTTGGTTAAGGCATTTCGGCGCCCGCCGCCATGCCCCGATCGGCGGGCTGGCGCGGTTTCGACGGTCACGTTGTCGCGCTGCAGCGTTACCAGGGCACCGGCCAGACTGCGGCGCCAGCGGTTACCACCGGCGAGGGCCGCGCCGAGCGCCTCGACCAGCGCTTCGAGCTTGCCCAGTTCGACCGGCCCCTCCGTACCGAGGCGGTCCACCGCGCGGCCGATCAGCCGCAGCCGGATCTCGCCGGGCAGTCGCGCCAGATCGGCGGCGTTGAAGATCAGGGTCCCCTTTTCACCCCCACCCGCCAGGCCGTGCCAGACCATCTCCACAACCGCCTCGATCGCGGCGTCGGCGCGGCGGAGCCGCCCGGCCAGCAGCGCGAGCCGCGCGGCGTCGAGGCCTTCGGCCGCCAATTGCGGCATCAGACCCCGCAGCCGCGCCCGGGTGAAGGCGGCGTCACGGTTGGTCGGATCCTCGGCGAAACCGACGGCGGCGGCTTCGAGCGTGGCGATCAGCCGGGCTTTGGGAACTTCGAGCAGGGGGCGGGCGAGGATGATGACGGCAGAGCCATCCTTTCTTTCACCTCCCCCCTTGAGGGGGAGGTCGCCGCGCGCAGCGCGTTGGTGGGGGGGTGTTTTTTTGGACCTTGGGTTTACAGCGTACCCCCCTCCCCAACTCTCCCCCTCATAGCTCGCCGGACGGCGAGCGTTCGCTCGCCTATGGGGGGAGGGAGCGTGCCGAGCGAAGGGCAAGGCCGAGATCTTCCGCATCCCCGCCAGCCCGGCGAGGCCGCTGCCGCGGCTCATGCGCATCACCACGGTCTCGGCCTGATCGTCGCGGGTGTGGGCGGTCAGGACATGGCAGGCGCCGGCTTGCCGCGCGGCCTGGGCCAGCAGGCGGTAGCGCGCCTCTCGCGCCGCCTGCGGAATGCCGGTCTTCGGCTTGGACCCGGTCCAGCGCAAGGTGCGATGGGCAAGGCCGAGTTCTTTGGCAAGCCTGGCGACATCGCGCGCCTCTCGCTTGGCCTCGGCGCGCAGGCCGTGATCGACCGTGACGGCGACGAGTTTCGGGCCGCGCTTGAGCGCCTTGCGCCAGCGCGCCATCAGCACCATCAGCGCCATCGAGTCGGGCCCGCCCGACACGGCAAGCACCAGCGCCTTCGCCGTCTGGAGATCGGCGAACAGAGCCTTGGCTTCGCTGACCGAAATTGCCGTCGCATCTTTGACTGGCATAGGCGCTCGGTTGTCGTCCCCGCGAAGGCGGGGACCCATAATCCCGGAGTTTATAATAGAAACAGGGCGAGGATTACCCTTAACCCACTAGCGCTGCGGCGTATGGGTCCCCGTCTTCACGGGGACGACAGAAATCAGCAGTGGACGCGCTTGATTTCCTGCTCGACGCCGCGCTTCACATTGGCCGGCGCCTTGGGATATTTGCGGCCGACCTCGTTGAGGGTCGCGCAGGCCGCTTCCTTCTGCTTCATGGCGGCGAGCGACTGGCCCAGCCGCAGCAGAGCATTCGGCGCCTTGCCGGCCTTCTCGTGCTTGGTCGAGACGGCGAGGAAGGACTCGGCCGCGTCGCGGTAGCGCTGGCGCTGGAACAGGCTCTCGCCGAGCCAGTACTGCGCATCGGGCACCAGAGCCTCGTTCGGATACTTCTTCAGGAAATCGCGGAAGGCCTGTTCGGCCAGCCCATAATCCTTGTGCAGCACATAGCCGTAAGCGAGGTCGTATTCGTCCTGCGGCCTCGCCGTCGGCGGCAAGGTCGCGAGCTGGTTGGTGACATTACGCGGCGGATTGGCCGACGGCGCCGGAATGCCGAGCGCCGGATTGGTGCTGGCGACCTGACCGGGCGCGGGACCAGGGTCGACGACCGGCGAGGCCGGCGGCGGCTGGGTGCCGGACAAGGTCTGCAGATCGAGCGGCGCGCCGGCCTGGCGGCCGCCCGGAACGCCGACCGGCTCGTCGGCGGCGATCTGCGGCGTGCTGCCTTCGGAGATCGAGCCTAAAGTGCGCGGCGCGCCCGGCGCCGCCGGATTGCGCGACGGGTCGAAGGCGTCGGAGCGCTTGCCGGGCTGCACCGGATTCGAGGGCTGCAACGCGCCCGGCACACCCGGGCGGACCACCGGCTGCTGGCCGGGCGGCACGATCGGATTCTGGTTGTTCGGCACTACCGTGGTCGGCGGCAGCCCTCCGCCAGCGCCGCCGCCTTGGAGCGCACGCACCTGCTGCTCGAGCTGCTGATTGCGGTACTGCAACTGTTCGATGGTGCCGGTGAGCTGGCGCAGCGCGTTTTCCAGGCGGTCCATGCGCGAGACCAGGTCGCCGCTGCCGCCGCCCTGCCCCTGACCGGGGTCGTAGCCGCCCTGCTGCTGCTGTTGCTGGCCTTCGCCGCGGTTGAAAAGATTGTCGAGGAAGTTGCCGCCGCGGTCCTGCGCATGCGCGGAATAAACCGCCGTCAGGACCAGCGCGGCACCCACGGCGATCGCCAAACTGAAGCGGAACAGCGTGCCGGGCGTGAGCGAGGCGGGCTTAGTCGGAGTTTTCGTGTTCATCGGCTCATTCGTCGGCCATAGGCCGGTAACGGGGCCCACAGCAAGGGGCCGGGGGATTTGAGGGCCGTCCCCTAGCATAGCCTTTTGAGTGCGACCAGATTGTGGCCCGGCGGCGCTTATTCCGCCGGTGCCGGGTGCGGGGCAGCCTTGTCGCGCTTCATCCACTCCTCGAACCCGCGGATGACGACGAAGAACGACGGCACGAACAGCACCGCGAGGCAGGTCGAGGCCAGCATGCCGGTGAACACGGTGATGCCGATCGAGGCCCGCGCATTGGCGCCGGCGCCGGTCGCCAACACCAGCGGCAGCACGCCGAGGATGAAGGCGAAGGACGTCATGAGAATCGGGCGGAACCGCGCCCGCGACGCCTCGACCGCGGACTCCAGCAGGCCCTTGCCGCTTTCGCGCAACTCGCGGCCGAACTCGACGATAAGAATCGCGTTCTTGGCCGATAGCGCGATCAGGAGCACGATGCCGATCTGGGTATAGAGATTGTTTTCGATGCCGAGGAACAGCAGCGTCAGCACCGGTCCGATCAGGGAAATCGGCACCGCCAGGATAACCGCGGCCGGCTGGTACCAGCTCTCATACTGTCCGGCGAGCACCAGATAAACCAAGAGCAGCGCCATGGCGAAGACGAAGTACATCTGATTGCCGACCAGCTTTTCCTGATACGACAGCCCGGTCCATTCCATAACCGTGTTCGGCGGAAACGACTGCTTGGCGATCTGCTCCATCAGGCTCATCGTTTCACCCGTCGAATGGCCGCGCGCCGGCAGCGTGATCACCGTTGCCGACGGATAGAGATTGTACAGGCTGACCAGCGAAGGCCCGCTCACCGGCTTGATGTCGATCAGCGTCGACAGCGGGATCATGCTGCCCTGATTGTTGCGCACCGATATGTTGTCGAGATCCTGCGTGCGCAGGCGGAATTGCGAATCCGCCTGCACCACTACCTGGAAGGTGCGGCCGAACTGGGTGAACTGATTGACATAGGCCGAGCCGAGATAGCCGCCGAGCGCCGAGAACACCTGATCCACCGGCACACCGACGGCCTGGGCCTTCACGCGATCGACGTCGACGAGATATTGCGGCACGTTGGCGCGGAACGACGAGATCACCGCCTGAATGTTCGACTGCGACGCAGCGTTATCCATCAAGGTATCGACGATGCTCTGTAGCTTGACGTAGTCGGTCGATGAATCGCGCAGTTCGATCTGCGCCGTGGTGCCGGCGGCGTTGCCGATGCCCTGGATCGGCGGCGGCGGCAGGACGCGCACCGTCGCCTCTTCGATGGCCGCGACGTCGCGCGACAGCGACTGGTACATCGGCAACAGGCTCAGTGCCTTGCCGCGCACAGCCCAGTCCTTGAGGATGATGTAGGCGACGCCCGCCGACGACAGGTTTGACGAGTTGTCGAGCGCCGAAATGCCGGCGATGGTCACGACCTTATCGACGCCGGGATTCTTGCGGGCGATGGCGTCGAGTTTCTCCATCACCGCCTGGGTGCGCGGCAGCGATGCGCCATCGGGCAACTGCACCGTGGCCAGCATGTAGCCCTGGTCTTCCACCGGGATGAAGCCGGTCGGGATGCGCGAGAAGCCGTACAGCGTCACGCCGATCGCGATGAGCGCCAGCACCGTCACCTTGCCGGCGTGGTTGACCAGCCGCTTCATCAGCCGCTCATAGGCGCCCTCGGCCTTGTCGTAGACCTTGTTGAAGCCGCGATAGAAGAGGTTGCGCTTTTCCGGCGGCACGGTGGGCCGCAGCCACAGCGCGCATTGCGTCGGCTTCAGCGTCACGGCGTTGACCGCCGAGATCAGAGCCGTGGCGGCGATGACCAGCGCGAACTGCGCGTACATCTGCCCGGTGAGGCCAGGCAGGAACGCCGCCGGCAGGAACACCGACAGCAGCACCAGCGTGATGCCGATGATCGGCCCGAGCAGCAGCCGCATCGCCTCGATGGCGGCGTCATGACCGTTCATGCCGTGATCGATGTTATGCGCCGCGCCTTCGACAACGATGATGGCGTCGTCGACCACGATGCCGATGGCCAGCACGATCGCAAACAAAGTTGCGAAGTTCACGGTGAAGCCCATCGCCGCCATGGCGGCGAAGGCGCCGATGATCGTCACCGGCACCGTGGTCGCCGGCACCAGCATGGCGCGCCAGTCCTGCAGGAACACCAGAATGACGATCAGCACCAGGATGCCCGCCTCGACCAGCGTCTTGTAGACCTCGTGGATCGAAGCATCGACGAACACCGTGACGTCGAACGGCACGTCGTATTGCATGCCCTGCGGAAAGCTCTTGGAGAGCTCGGCCAGCCGGGTCTTGACCTCTTCGGCGACGCTGAGCGCATTGGCGCCGGGCGACAGCGAGATGCCGAGGCCGGCGGACGCCTTGTTGTCGACCTTGAAGATGGCGCCGTAGGTTTGCGCGCCGAGTTCGACCGTGCCGACGTCGCGCACGCGCGTGATCTGCCCGGTCGGCCCGGTCTTGACGATGACGTCGGCGAATTCGCTGATGTCGTTGAGACGGCCGATGACATTGAGCGTGTACTGGAACGGTACCGTATCGGGTCCCGGCGGCGCGCCGATCTGGCCGGCGGTCACCTGGCTGTTCTGCGACTGCAACGCATTGACGACGTCGTTGACGTTGAGCCCGAGCGATTTCATCTTCAGCGGGTCGAGCCAGATGCGCATGGCATAGCTGCCGGCGCCGAACACCGTGACGCTGCCGACGCCGGGCAGCCGCGACAGTTCATCCTTGAGGCTGATGGTGGCGTAGTTCGACAGGAACAGGCTGTCGTGCTTCGGATTGGTCGAAGTCAGCGTCGCGATCTGCAGCATCGACGTCGACTTCTTCTGCACCACCACGCCCTGCGCCTGCACCGCCGAGGGCAATTGCGCTTCCGCGGTCGCCACGCGGTTTTGCACCAGCACCTGCGCAAAGTTGAGGTCAGTGCCGATCTTGAAGGTGACGGTCAGATTGTAGGAGCCGTCGGAAGCGGCGTAGGACTGCATGTAGAGCATGCCCTCGACGCCGTTGACCTGCTGCTCGATCGGCAGCGCCACGGTGTCGATCACCGTACGGGCGCTGGCCCCTGGATAACGTGTGGTCACCGACACGGTCGGCGGCACGACGTCCGGATATTGCGCCACCGGCAACTGAAACAGCGCCACGCCGCCGATGACGATCATCAGGATGGCGATGACGTTGGCGAGAACCGGACGCTCGATGAAGAATTTGGAGATCATCGCCCGGCCCTCGTCACGAGGACTTGGCCGGCGCGGCCGCCGTCTGCGGATCGACCTTTTGCCCCGGCACCGCGCGCAGCATGCCGTTGACGATAATGCGGTCGTCGGCGGCAACGCCCTTGTCGATCACCTGCAAGGTGCCGTCGAGCGGCCCGAGTTCGACGCGGCGCTGCTCGACGACGTTGTCCTTGTTGACGACGAGCAGATAGCGTCCCGCCTGATCGGTGCCGAGCGCGGTGTCCGGCACCAGCAGCGCATCCTTCGGCGGACCGAGCGGCACGCGCACGCGCACGAACAGGCCGGGCAGCAGGACGTTGTTGGGATTGTTGAGGATGGCGCGGCCGGCCAGCGTGCCGGTCGAGGCATCGACCGTCGGCGCCGCGTAATCGAGCGTGCCCTTGTGCGGATAGCCGGTGTCGGTCTGCAGCGCGACTTCCACCGGCACCTTCTTGAGGTCCTCAGGCGTCAGGCCGCGCTCGGCGATCATGGCGCGGATGCCGATCAGCTCGCGCTCGCCGACGCTGAAATTCACATAGACCGGGTCGGTCGAGACGATGCTGGCGAGCGGGTTGCCAGTGCCCGATACGAAGGCGCCGACCGACACCTTGCGCG
>JAHCKF010000197.1 GCA_026125925.1 Pseudolabrys sp. | reverse complement strand
GAATCCGACATGAACCTGATGCCAGACCCGGCCACGGCCTGCATCGACCCGTTCTTCGCCGAGACCACCCTGGTGCTGGTCTGCGACGTGCTCGAGCCGACCACGGGCGAGCCTTATAACCGCGATCCGCGCGGCATCGCCCGCAAGGCCGAAGCGCTCGTCAAGTCGCTGGGCTACGGCGACACCATCTTCTTCGGCCCGGAAGCCGAGTTCTTCGTGTTCGACGACGTCAAGTACAAGGCCGATCCCTACAACACCGGCTTCAAGCTCGACTCCATCGAACTGCCGACCAACTCCGACACCGACTACGAAGGCGGCAACCTCGGTCACCGCATCGGCATCAAGAAGGGTTACTTCCCGGTGCCGCCGCAGGACTCCGCGCAGGACATGCGTTCGGAAATGCTCGGCGCCATGGCGCGCATGGGCGCCAAGGTCGAGAAGCACCATCACGAAGTTGCCTCGGCGCAGCACGAGCTCGGTCTGAAGTTCGGCCCGATGACCATCATGGCCGACCACCTGCAGATCTATAAGTACTGCATCCAGCAGGTCGCGCAGATCTACGGCAAGACCGCAACGTTCATGCCGAAGCCGATCTACGGCGACAACGGTTCGGGCATGCACTGCCACCAGTCGATCTGGAAGGACGGCAAGCCGATGTTCGCCGGCGACAAGTACGCCGGTCTCTCGGACATGTGCCTCTCCTACATCGCCGGCGTCATCAAGCACGCCAAGGCGATCAACGCCTTCACCAACCCGACCACCAACTCCTATAAGCGTCTGGTGCCGGGCTTCGAGGCGCCGGTGCTGCTCGCCTACTCGGCGCGCAACCGCTCGGCGTCGTGCCGCATCCCCTACACCGAGAGCCCGAAGGCCAAGCGCGTCGAAGTCCGCTTCCCCGATCCGCTTGCCAACCCGTATCTGTGCTTCGCCTCGCTGCTGATGGCGGGTCTCGACGGCATCAAGAACAAGCTCCACCCCGGCGATGCGATGGACAAGGATCTGTACGATCTGCCGAAGGCGGAGCTCAAGCAGATCCCGACCGTGTCCGGTTCGCTGCGTGAGGCGCTGGAAAGCCTCGACAAGGATCGTGACTTCCTGAAAGCGGGCGGCGTGTTCGATGACGACTTCATCGACGCCTACATCGAACTGAAGATGACCGAAGTCATCCGCTTCGAGCACACGCCGCACCCGGTCGAGTTCGAGATGTACTATTCGGCGTAAGGCCGAAAGCCGTCGGCTCCAGCAAGCAATGAAGGGCGCCTCTTTTCGAGAGGCGTCCTTTTTCATTGGCGCTATGCGCGTCGATGACTTGATCCGGTCGCGCAACGGGCCCATAAACCCGCCATTCATCGGACCCGACTGATTTCGGGTGGCTCGTCCGGGCGCCTATCCCCCGGGAACTCTCAGCGAGATGTGCGATCTGCCGTTTTTAGGCTGACCGGGTAACGCCCGTCGCCTCGCTGTTCTTATGGTCCTGCAAAAACAAAATGACGAGGCTCGTTCAGACTTTCCGCCACAACTGGCTCACCAATGTGCCGACAGAACTGCTTTCGGGCATGCTTGTCGCCCTCGCTTTGATCCCCGAGGCGATCGGATTTTCGATCGTTGCCGGTGTCGATCCCAAAGTCGGACTCTACGCATCCTTTTCGATCGCGGTCGTGACCGCCATTGTCGGCGGCCGCCCCGCCATGATTTCGGCTGCCACCGCCTCGACGGCCGTCTTGATGATCACGCTGGTGCGTGATCACGGCCTGCAATATCTGTTCGCCGCGACCATTCTGATGGGACTGATCCAGATCGTCGCCGGCGTCGCGCGCCTCGGCCTGCTGATGAAATTCGTATCGCGCTCCGTGATCACCGGCTTCGTCAACGCGCTCGCAATTCTGATCTTCGTCGCGCAGGTTCCGCAACTCATCAACGTCGGATGGCAAACCTACGCGATGGTCGCAGCCGGTCTCGGGATCATCTATCTGTTCCCGTTCGTGACCAAGCGCGTACCCTCGGCGCTCGTCAGCATCATCGTGCTGACGGCATTCACGATCTACTCAGGTCTCAAGCTGCATACGGTCGGCGACATGGGGGAGCTCCCATCCAGCCTGCCGGTATTTGCACTGCCGCAAGTGCCGTTCAGCCTGGAAACACTGAAGATCATTTTGCCCTATTCCGTGACAATGGCAGCGGTCGGCCTGCTCGAGTCTTTGCTGACAGCGTCGATTGTCGATGACATGACCGACACCGGCAGCAACAAGAACCGCGAATGCGTCGGCCAGGGCGTCGCCAATTTCGCTACCGGATTCTTGGGCGGCATGGGCGGCTGCGCCATGATCGGACAGTCGGTCATCAACGTGACCGCCGGCGCCCGCACCCGGTTGTCCAGCCTTTTCGCCGGTTGCTTCCTCCTCTTCCTGATCGTCGTCATGGGCGACTGGGTCAAGCAAATCCCGATGGCCGCGCTGGTCGCTGTCATGATCATGGTGTCGATCAGCACGTTCAACTGGCGCTCCATCCGGAGCGTGCGTTCTCATCCGCTCAGCTCGACCGTCGTGATGCTGACGACGGTCGTCGTCGTCGTTGCAACGCATGACCTGTCGCTGGGCGTGCTGGCCGGCGTCATCCTGAGCGGCGTCTTTTTCGCCGCCAAGGTCGCACGGCTCCTCGGCATCGAGACCGAGCGCGCGGAGAACGGTAGCGAAATGACCTATTTCGTCACCGGACAGGTCTTCTTCGCCTCGTCGAATAGTCTCATAGACGCCTTTGACTATCAGGACGTGCCTGCAACGGTCCGGATCGACGTGAGCGAGGCCCATTTCTGGGACATTACCGCGATCGGCGCGCTGGACGACATCGTCCTGAAGTTGCGCCGGCACGGGGCTGCAGTCGAAGTGATCGGCCTGAACAAGGCGAGCGCAACGATGGTCGAGCGCTTCGGCACGCACCACAAAGCCGACGCAAGACGCCCCGCCCACTGAGCAGTATGGCGCCTCCGGTAAGGAGGCGCCCTTTCCTTTTCCACCGCTGTCACGGATGCTTCATTGGCGCTCTTTAGATTGGTTCGCAACCAGTGAGCCGGAGGCGGACATGAGCGAGACGATGCGGACACGCGCGCAGGCATTTGAAGAAGCCGAAAACGCCGGCAGCAACCCGAGCGACAATGCCAGCATCGGCGATCTCATCGCGGCCCGCTATCACCGCCGCGACATACTGAAGGGCGCGCTCGGCGTTGCCGCCATCGCCGCGACCGTCAGCCCGCTCGCCCTCGCCGCTTCGCAGAAAGCGCATGCCGCGGTCGGCCGCTTCCAATTCAAGGAAGTGGCGGCCGGGGTCGACGAGCGTCACCATGTCGCCGAAGGCTACGATGCCGAAATCCTGATCCGCTGGGGCGACGCCGTCATGCCCGGCGCGCCCGCCTTCGATCCGGGCCAGCAGAGCGCCGCCGCGCAGAAACAGCAGTTCGGCTACAACAACGATTATATCGGCTACCTGCCGATGCCCGGCGCCCCCGATCCATCGGCGCACGGCCTCCTGGTCGTGAACCACGAATACACCAACGAAGAGCTGATGTTTCCCGGGATCGGCCGGCAGGACGTCAAGGAGAACCCGTTCGCCAAGATGACCAAGGAGCTGGTCGACATCGAGAAAGCCGCGCATGGCGGCGCGGTGATCGAGATCAAGCGCGAGAATGGCAAATGGTCGGTGGTGCCGGATTCCAAATATGCCCGCCGCATCGACGCCGACACGGTCATGGAGATGACCGGCCCGGCGGCCGGCAGCGATCGCCTCACGACCAAAGCCGATCCCAGCGGCCGCCGCGTGCTCGGGATGCTGAACAACTGCGCCGGCGGTGTCACGCCCTGGGGCACGTGGTTGAGCTGCGAAGAGAACTTCAACGGCTATTTCTGGGGCAAGATTGCCGACGACGATCCGCAGGCCAAGGCGTTCAAACGCTATGGCGTGCCGAGCAACTGGTATGCCTGGGGCAAGTTCGAGGATCGTTTCGACGTGACCAAGGAGCCTAACGAAGCCAACCGCTTCGGCTGGGTGGTCGAGATCGATCCGTTCGATCCGAATTCGACGCCGAAGAAGCGCACCGCTATGGGCCGCTTCAAGCATGAAGGCGCCGCAGGCATCCTCAACAAGGACAACCGCTATGTCGTCTATCAGGGCGACGACGAGCGCTTCGACTATGTCTACAAATTCGTGACCGACGGCCGTTTCGATCCGGCCACTCCCGCCGCCAATCATGATCTGCTCGAGTCCGGCACGCTCCATGTCGCCAAGTACAATGCCGACGGCAGCGGCGAATGGCTGCCGCTCACCTTCGGACAGGGTCCGCTTACGACGGCCAACGGTTTCAAGGATCAGGCCGACGTGCTGATCGAGGCGCGCCGCGCTTCCGATCTGCTCGGCGCCACAAAGATGGACCGGCCCGAAGACGCCGAGGTCAACCCAGTGACGCAGAAGGTCTACGTGATGCTGACCAACAATACGCGTCGCAAGGCCGACCAGGTCGACGCCGCCAATCCGCGCGCCGACAACAAATTCGGCCACATCATCGAGATGACGCCGGCGGATGGCGACCACGCCGCGCCCAAGTTCACCTGGGAGATCCTCGTCAAGTGCGGCGACCCGTCGATTGCCGAAGTCGGCGCCACCTTCTCCTCCGCCACCACCAAGGACGGCTGGTTCGGCATGCCGGACAACTGCGCGGTCGATGCCGACGGCCGCCTGTGGATCTCGACCGACGGCAATTCCGACAAAGCCACCGGCCGCGCCGACGGCTTGTGGGCGATCGAGACGGCTGGCGAGGCTCGCGCCACGTCGAAGCTGTTTTTCCGGTGCCCGGCCGGCGCCGAGATGTGCGGGCCGATGTTCACGCCCGATCTGGAGAGCCTGTTCGTCGCCGTCCAGCATCCCGGTGACGACGGGCCGAAATGGAAGGCCTTTGACCGCGCTTCGACCTTTGACGATCCCTCAACGCGGTGGCCAGACTTCCAGCCGGGCATGCCGCCGCGGCCGTCGGTGGTCGCGATCACGCGTACGGGCGGCGGCAAGATCGCGGGCTGAGCACGGTCGTCATCCTACCCCTTGCGCCGGCCGCCGCTGTCCGATCTAACATCGCCGCTTGTCATGATCCTGCCGGGTCGGATGGAAGCGAGTTAGAGACGTGCCCGACCTGAAATCCGTCGTCGGCGAAATTGCCGACGAGATGAAACGGCGTCCCGACCGCGGCGAGGTCGCGACCTACATCCCCGAGCTCGCCAATGTCGATCCGCAACGCTTCGGCATCGCGGTGATCGGCGTCGATGGCGAGGTGGCGACCGGCGGCGATTTCGACCTGCCCTTCTCGATCCAGAGCGTATCCAAGGTGTTCACGCTGACCCTGGCGCTCGGCAAGGCCGGCGACCGGCTATGGCGCCGCGTCGGCCGCGAACCGTCCGGCTCGCCGTTCAACTCGATCGTGCAGCTCGAATTTGAGAAGGGCAAACCGCGCAATCCCTTCATCAATGCCGGCGCCATCGCCGTCACCGATCTCATCCTGTCCGGCCACCAGCCGCGCGAAGCGCTCGGCGAGATCGTGCGCTTCATCCGCTTTCTCGCCGACGATCAGGCGATCACCATCGACGAGAACGTCGCGGCGTCCGAGCAACGCACCGGGTTTCGCAACGCGGCGCTCGCCAATTACATGAAATCGTTCGGCGTGCTGGAGAACCCCGTCGATCTGGCGCTCGGCGTCTACTTCCACCAATGCGCCATCGCCATGTCGTGCCGGCAACTGGCCCATGCCGGCCTGTTCCTGGCGATGTCCGGGCGCAACCCGGCGACCGGCCATCAAGTCATCCAGGCCGAGCGGGCGCGCCGCATCAACGCGGTGATGCTGACCTGCGGGCACTACGATGGCTCGGGGGAATTCGCCTACCGCGTCGGCCTGCCGGGCAAGAGCGGCGTCGGCGGCGGCATCCTGTGCATCGCGCCTGGCAAGGCGTCGATCGCGGTGTGGTCGCCGGGGCTGGACGCCGCCGGCAATTCGCATCTCGGCCGCGTGGCGCTGGAAGCGCTCACGAGACGGATGGGCTGGTCGATCTTCGGCGCCTAGCCGCGCCACACCCAGCCTCAGTTCTTCCGCGCCTGCTCGGCCGCCTCACGGATGGCCTCGTCGTGGTACCAGCTGCCGCCGTAAGCGATGGTCGGCAGCATGTCCGGCTTGTCGAACGCCGCGCGCTGCGCCAGCCCGGCGCGGCCGCCAACCGGAAACTGGTAGATCGTCGCGGTTTCCCGCGGGACATTGGTCGTCATCTCAGGTCTCCTCTGATGTTGCGCTTCCCGGCGCTTCGCTCAGATCGGTTGTTCACAACAAACAACGCGACAAGACACATGGTGTTCTATACCACGATTTGAATAGTCCGTGAGCAGATTGCCCCAATAAAATCAGCACTTTGCCTACATTATCAGCAGATACGCGTTTGCCCGATCGCGCAGCAAAATGTTGGATTCTCGGGATTTTTGTGCGGTGCCGCTGCCGTTAGTTTGGCCGGCCTCTCCGCTGCCGCCCAAAAAAGCAGCAATCGTGACCGCCGATGGGCCGCAACGACGGCGCCAGCCGGCAAAGTCCCCGCAATAACAAGGGCATTCGGGCACTGGCGAACTGGCACAATTAATGCTTGCTAGGCAGCAGTCGTTGAGGCCGGGCGTGCCTTTGGCGGCTTCCGGCGGCCGTCCCGCGGCCGCCGAACGCG
>JAHCKF010000196.1 GCA_026125925.1 Pseudolabrys sp. | reverse complement strand
CCATCGACCGCAAAATCCTGAAGGAACTTCAGGACGACGGCCGGATGACCAATGTGGAACTCGCGCGGCGCGTTGGCATATCGGCGCCGCCTTGCCTGCGCCGCGTGCGGGCGCTGGAGGAGGCCGGTTACATCAAGGGATACCGGGCTCTGCTCGACGAAAAGCTGCTCGGCTATGAGGTCGTGGTCTTCGCATTCGTCCACCTGGCGAGCCAGGCCGAGGCCGACCTGGTCGCTTTCGAATCGTTCGTGCGGGCGCAGCCGCTGGTGCGCGAATGCTGGATGCTGTCGGGCGAGATTGACTTCGTGCTGAAGTGTGTCGCGCCCGACCTCAAGACCTTCCAGACCTTCGTCGAGAAGCTCACCTCGGGTCCCAACGTGAAGAACGTCAAGACCTCACTGACGTTGCGCCAGTCCAAGGACGCGGCGATGGTGCCGATGTAGGCATCTCGGCCGCGCCGCCTATTTCTTCTTGGCTGCGGCGCGAGACTCGGCGATCGCCAGCTTGAAGTTTTTCTCATCCATCGCGCCCGGCACGCGGAATTTGCCGATGATGAATCCGGGCGTGCCCTGGAAGCCGAGGGCCATCGCCTGCTCGTGGTTGCGAGCCAGCACTGCGTCAATTTCCTTGCGATGGGTTTCGAGGTCCTGCTGGGCCCGCGGCACGTCGACGCCGGCTTGCGTCAGCATGCTCTGCACATTGGCTTCGGTCAGCTTCTCCTGCGCCGAGATCAATGCCTCGTGCGCTTCCGTATACTTGTTTTGATATTTCGCGGCGAAGACAAGCCGGGCCGCATAGATCGAGACGTCGCCGAAGACCGGCCAGTCCTTGAAGACCAGCCGCAGCCCCCGGTCCTCGCTGATGAGCTTTTGCAGCACCGGGCTGACCTTCTTGCAGTACGGACAGCGGTAGTCGAAGTACTCTACGATGGTGACGTCGCCTTTCGGGTTGCCGAGCACCGGAATATCGGGGTCGTGCAGGATGCTGGCCGTGCTGAGCGGATCCTGATTAGCCGACTGCGCCAGAGCGCCGGGCGCTTGCAGGGCGGTGGCGACGGCGAGTACGGAAACCAAACGCAAAAATCTGATGGCCATGGTGAGTTCTCCTGTTCAGGGGCGGGTGGATGCTGCGTCGAAAGCGGCGAGAACCGCTTGCTGCGTCAGCAGTTCGGGGAGCACGATGCCGTCCGGAGCGCCCGGCCCGAACACGGCATTGAAAGGAAGTCCGAAGCGTCCGAACGACTTGAGATAGGCGGCGATGGTGGGGTCGGGCTTGGTCCAGTCACCTTGCAGCGGCACGACATCGGCGAGCAGGCGCTGCCGGATCGTGCTGCTGTTGATGATCAACCGCTCGTTGACCTTGCAGGTCACGCACCAGGCGGCGCCGATATCGACGAACACCGTGTGGCCGCTGCGCACCAGCGTTGCGACATCCGGCGGCGCAAAGGTTTGCCATGGGACACCATCGGCCGCCTTGGAGGCGGTCGGAACGGTCCGCTCTCCGGCAATGAGGATCGCCGTAGCCGCGAGGCTAGCCATCACTACACCGGCGATCGCGTGCGCGTGCCGGCGTTGGTAGAGCGCGACCGCCCACACCATTAGTCCCAATGCTGTGCCGGCGATCACGGCGGTTCGTGAACCGCTGATCTCGCTGAGAATCCAGAGCAGCCAGATTGCGGCACCCGCCATGGCCAGGGCGGCAAGCTGGCGCAGTGTCTGCATCCAGCGGCCCGGTCGCGGAAACAGCCGCGCCACTTGGGGCACGAGCGCGAGCGCGAGATAAGGCGAAGCCATGCCGACGCCGAGCGCGGCGAAGATAGCGAGGATCTGCCAGGTCCCTTGCGATAGCGCGAAACCGACGGCCGTGCCGACAAACGGCGCCGAGCACGGCGTCGCTAGCAGCGTCATGATGAAGCCGTTGAAGAAGTACGATGCGACCGACTGGCCGCCGCCGGAGCGGCCGAGCAGATTGCCCAGCCGCCACGGCAGCCGGATTTCATAAAGGTCGAGCAGGTTGGCGCTGAGCGCCACGAGGATGGCGGCCATGCCGCCCAGAAACAGCGGCTGCTGAAACTGGATGCCCCAGCCGATTTGCGCGCCGGCACTCTTCAACGCGGCGAGCGCTGTCGCCAGCAGAACAAACGAGGTGATGACGCCAGCCGCCGAGGCGATGAAGCGAATGCGCAAGGCGCCCATGTCGCGCGATGTCTGGCCGAGCAGCGACATCATCTTGAGTGACAGGACCGGGAAGACGCAGGGCATGAAGTTGAGGATGAAGCCGCCGATCAGGGCGGCTGCGAGGATCGGCAGAATGCCCGTCGTCTTTTCTGCGTGGCCCGCTCCGGCAAGGTTCGCCTTCGAAATATCCGTTCCGGCAATAGCGGAATTGGCAGGGCCCGCACCCGTTCGCACGGCAGCCGGCGCCTGCGGCGCCGGCACTGTGGCTTCGACGGCGTTGCCGCCGGCAACCAGCGTCACGCGTAGCGGTTTGTCGGCATTCCGTTTCTCGACGCCGTCGATCGGCACGGTGATGACAGCCTCGTTGGCGCCATTCATCGCCACCTTCGGGTGCCCCGCCAGAATGGCATCGTCGCCGTCGACGAAGACGTCGGAGGCGGCGAAGCCTGACGTCGAGGTCGCCTCGATCCGCAGCGCACCAGGGTTTGCCGTTTGCAGATCCAGCGACCGAATTGCCAGGTTGGGCGAATGAGGGCGGGGCACGCGCGTTCGCCACCGATCGATAAGGCCGAGTTGTTCGCCGGACCGTTGGCCCGGTGTAATCCTGGCGTCGAAGCTCAGGTCGTTCCGCGTACAGATCGTGCTGCAGACATACAGGGCGAGCTTGAGCGAGACATCGGCAGGCTTCTGCGAATCGCGGACGCGGACCTTGATCGGCAGCACAACCTTGTCGGCATAGCCGAAGCTGTCGATGCCGGCGTCACTGAAGCGCCGCGGGGCCGGCCACTCGATCGTGGGCTCATCGATATTCGTCGAGCTGCTCCAGTCGAATTCCGGCGGCGCGCCGGCATCGCCAGCCGATCGCCAATAAGTGTGCCAGCCCGGCCCGAGGCGAACCGCGAGGCCGAGCCAGTTCGCGGAAGGATCATTCCTGTCGGCACCGCCGACGATCAGCCGCGCGTTGAAGTCCGGTTTGGCGGCGGTGTTGACGAACTGCGCTGATGACGGACTGACGAAGACCGTCAGCGCGACGATGGCGGCGAAGGCGAAATGGCTAAAACGGTTCGGCATGTGACGTCACAGTCTCCCGTGCATGCATGGCGCACGACCCCAAACGTGCAGGCCGGCTGGGCCGGCTGCCGCTGAGAGTCCGCGAGAGCGTTTCCTTGGACCGGCCGGACAACCCCTGCCTGGCAAGGCTTGCTTGCACCTGACGGTAGAGACCGTCCGGCCAGATTTGCGGTTCGGGATGGAAGGGCGGCGCCGCGATGTAGGCCGCCTAATGCGTCGCGCGTGTCGCGCCGTTACCGGCTCAACGACACCGCGAGGCGCGCGTCAAACGCCGATGCAAGGCGGCCGATAAGGCGACAGGCCGGAGCATTGCGGCGGCAGCGCGACATCGACGATGGCCCAGCGCGTCGCGGAAAAGCCCTCGGGAACGATCGTTCCGGCGTTGGCCGCGGGAAGGCCGCTGAAGCTCAGGCCTGATGCCGAACAGGAACTCGCCAATCCCGCCAGCATCATCTTCCGGCAGGGGGTCGGCGCCTGCTTGTGCGACGTCGACATCTCCGCCGCGGCGGAGGTTTGGCCGTGGATTCCGGCGCTTGCCGGTGCGGCGAGGGCGACGGACGCCGCGACGATGGCGCAAGCGACAAACACGGCGAGACAACGTCGCGCGATGTGCGGCCACGAGGCCACAACGCGCGCCGATGCTGCGATAGCTCTTGTCCTGTCGCCCGGCATTAGCATGAAGCCGATGTGCCGGAAGCTCTAACGCTGGGCAAATGATTTTTCCGTGATGTCCGACCGGATTTCCGGCTTACAATGATCATCGTTACGTCGAATTTCCTGCCGCCTGACTGCAAACCGCTCTAGAGTTTCATAACGCACTCCTGGATTGAACGGCCGGCCGCCACCGTGCCGTTAATGAGAATGATCGACAACAGACCGTCTTCCCCGCCCGTCGAACCGCCGACACTCATCGCACTGTTCACCGTCTTCCTGCGCATCGGACTGTTTTCGTTCGGTGGTGGATTGAGCGGCTGGATCTACCGCGAAGTGGTGACCTTGCGCGGCTGGATCGACGAGGATGAATTCATGTCGGGCCTGGCGGTGTCGCAGATCCTGCCCGGCGCCAATGTCGCGAACCTGTCGCTCTATATCGGACAGAAGCTATTCGGCGCCACCGGCGCCGTGGTGGCGCTGGTCGCCTTGCTGAGCGGCCCGTTCTTCGTGGCGATCGGACTGGTCAGCGCCTACAGCGTGATGACGTCGTTCGACTGGACCGAGACCGTAATGGACGGCGTCGCCGCTTCCGCGATCGGCCTTCTGCTGGTCGTCGCCGTGAAAGGCGGCCGGCGCGCGTCGCGGCATGTAGGCTCGATCGTCGCGCTCGTCGCCACATTCCTCGGCGTCGCGGTGTTTCACCTATCGCTGCTGCTGGTCGTCGCGGTCGTCGCGCCGCTCTCGGTCTGGGCGGCCTGGCACCGGAGCGCCAAGCCGTGAGGGACGATCCGCTGCTGAAGCTGATCGCGGTGTTCGTGCCGTTCTCGCTGATCTCGATCGGCGGCGGGCCGAGCATCATCGCCGGCATCCAGCACCAGGCGGTGGACGTGCAGCACTGGATGACGTCGCGCGAATTCGTCAACTTCTTCGCCATTTCGCGCGCCGCGCCGGGCCCCGGCTCGATGCTGACGACCTTGATCGGCTGGCACGTGGCCGGCTGGAGCGGCGCGCTGGTGGCGACGTTGGCGCTGTTCGCGCCGTCGTCGATCATCTGCTACGGCGTGGCGATGGTCTGGCGCCAGCACCGCGGCAAGCGCTGGCACACCGCGCTGGAGCAGGGCCTGGCGCCGATCGGCGTCGGCCTGATTCTCGCCGGCGCCGTGTCCATCCTGACGATCGGTCACGGCGGGCCGCTCGCCTGGGCGGTCGCCGGCGGCGCCGGGGCGCTGCTGCTGTGGCAGCCGCGGCTGCACCCGCTGCTGCTGTTCGTTCTGGGTGGCTTGGTCTTCGTCGCGGCGCGACTGATATCATCGATGCTTTGACCAGCGCTGCTCGACATTGCGCGATGGCAAGGGCACGATCCGCCATCGTCATCGCTGACTGCCGAGGGGTGGCCATGAAGCGGGTCAGGCTGGGCATGCTGACGCCGTCGTCGAACACGTCGCTCGAGCCGATTACCCAGGCGATGGTCGCTGGACTGCCGCAAGTGTCGGCGCACTTCTCGCGCTTCAAGGTGACGGAGATCGCGCTGTCGCCGGGCGCGCTGGCGCAATTCGACGATAGCGAGATCCTGCGCGCGGCCGAATTGCTGGCGCATGCCAAGGTCGCCTGCATCGCCTGGAATGGCACGTCGTCAGGCTGGCTCGGCTTCGAGCGTGACGTGAAACTGTGCGAGCGCATCACGGCGGCAACCGGCGTCCCGGCCACGACCTCGATGCTGGCGCTCAACGAGATCCTGAAGAAGACCGGCGTGACGAAGCTCGGCTACGTCACGCCCTATCGCGACGACGTGCAGCGCAAGATCCTGCAAAACTATGAGAACATCGGCGTCGGCTGCGCCGCCGAGCGCCACCTCAACCTGCAAGACAATTTCTCCTTCGCCGAGGTCGAGCCGCAGCAGCTCGAGGAGATGACGATGGAGGTCGCCAGGGCGAAGCCGCAGGCCATCGCCATCATCTGCACCAATCTGCGCGCCGCGCCGCTCACCGAGAAGCTCGAGCGCGCCACCGGCCTGCCGGTC
Organism: Pseudolabrys sp.; assembly: GCA_026125925.1. Next base: position 836 of record JAHCKF010000196.1, on the reverse strand, counting down.
TACGACACCATCGCCACGGTCGTATGGAAGAGCCTGATCGTCGCCGGTGCCGATCCCAAGCAGGTCACCGGCTGGGGTTCGTTGTTCCAGAAGGTCGAGTGAGCGACGACGGCGACCGCGGGGTTCGCGGTCGCCGCGACGCGGTCAGCACACCGTCCGGTCACAAGCCGCGAGGCAGAGCTGCTTGGCGATGCCGCCGAGCTGGTCGCAGGCGGCGCGGCATATCGTGCAGGCGATGCCTGAACCGGCAATGTGCCCCGCGGTGTAATGATGCGTGCTTGCCTGGCGGCTGACGGGTGGCGCTTGCAAAGGAAGATTCATCGTCTTTGATCTCCGGTTGATTGGGAAAGGACGGGCGCGCTCGCCGAGCTGTCAGCGAACGCGTCCGTGGCGCGATGCCAGCGAAGAGGTCAGCACTGCCCGATATTCGGGACGCAGGCTCCGGCGCAATGGCCGAACAGGCACGCGCCGACGCAGCAACTGCCGGATCCGCAGCAGTCGGACGGCGCAATGCCGTTACTCCTGACACCCGACACCGATGCGTTGCGCCGGACCGGCGCCGATTGCTTGGGAAGGTTCATGGATGGTCTCCTACGCTCGATCGCCCGCGTTTTGTTTCGGGGTACGGGCATGACCCGCAGACGCTTGCGGCGTCTGAAACCGTTATGTGCCTGAGCCGCGTTTGGCGAAGGTGCGGATGTCGCCGATCGTGACCGGGATGACGTCGCTGACATCGACCGTGTATCGGAAAACCCGGTTGGCCTTGAGCACGTTGTCCGGTCCGAAGAAGCTCACCTCGACGTCGTAGCACTCGGAGTCGGGCCGGCAGACCGGGC
>JAHCKF010000195.1 GCA_026125925.1 Pseudolabrys sp. | reverse complement strand
GTTCTTGCCGCCGGTATCAATCACGCGCAGTGCATCCTGCAAGCGCGGCGGCGCGACACCGGCGAAGACCTTTACCCGCTGTTCCGTCAGAAAGAGCGAGGCTTCGACCCCACCTACCAACCACTGTCACGCCGCCTGTTCCGCGCCTTCGGTTACTGGATCGGCTGCGGCGACAGTCATGTCGGCGAGTTTCTGCCGTACGGCTGGGAGGCGGGCGAAGCCGGTTACGACTTCAAATGGGACGAACGCAATCGCCAGGACATTTCGAAACTGATAGACGACGTCCTGGCCGAGCGAGCACCGATGCCGGCGGATTGGCTCACGCCGTCGGGCGAGCGCGGCGTCGCCATCATCACCGGCATCCTTCACAATCGTCACCGCTTCATCGAATCTGCCGTCGTTGCTAACGGCGGCGTCATTCCCAATCTGCCGATGAACGCGGCGATCGAAGCGCCGATCATGGTGGATGCCGCCGGCGTTCACCCGATTTCTCTCGGTCCACTGCCGGACGGCATCGGCAAGCTGCTTGGCACGCAAGCCGTCGTCCAGGAGATGGCCGTCGAGGCGGCCGTGCGCGCGTCGAAAGAGCTCGCCTTGCAAGCGTTGATGATCGATCCGGTCGTCAACTCGGCGGACGCCGCGGTCGCGATCCTGGACGAGCTCTGGGAGATCAACCGCCCCTACATTCGCGAATGCATTTGACCGGGTCCCGACATGAGCAAGGCCAAAGAAGATTTCATCTGGGGCGTCTCGACTTCGAATTATCAGATCGAGGGCGCCGCCAAGGAAGACGGCCGCGGCCCGGGCATCTGGGACACGTTCGCCCAGCAAGGCAAGATTGCGAATAACGACACCGCCGACGTCGCCTGCGACCATTATCATCGCTACGCCGAGGATGTCGCGCTGATGCAGCGCCTGGGTGTCGATGCCTACCGGTTTTCGATTTCATGGCCGCGCGTGCTTCCGGAAGGACGCGGCCGCGTCAACGAAGCCGGCCTCGCCTTCTACGACCGGCTGCTCGACAAACTTCTCGCTGCAAATATCGAACCTTGGCTTTGCCTCTATCACTGGGACCTGCCGCAAGCGCTCGAGGACCTCGGCGGCTGGACCTCGCGCGACAGCGCCACGTGGTTCGGCGAATTCGCGGCGCTGGTCGGCCGCCGCTACGGCGATCGCATCAAGCGCATTGCCACCTTCAACGAACCGGCCGTGTTCTCGTTGCTCGGTTATGCCTACGGTTCGCACGCGCCCGGAAAAGTGAGTCATGACGACCTGCTGAAGGTCATTCACAACGTCAACCGGGCCCATGGCCGCGCGGTCGACGCCATCCGCTCCACGGTCGACCGCGCCTCGATCGGCTCGATCCACAACGTGCAGCCTTGCCGCCCGGTGAGCGACAGCGCCGCCGACCGGATCGCCACCGAACGATTCGACGAGTACTGGAATGGCGCCTTTCCACAGCCGCAGATGCTCGGCACCTATCCGCCGCAACTCGGCGAGTTGATCGCGCCACTGATCAAGCCCGGCGATCTCACCGAGATTTGCCGACCGACCGACTGGTTCGGGCTCAACCACTACGGTCCGCTCTACATCAAGGAGAGCACGGATATGCTCAAGAGCGGCTTCGGCCCGATCCCCGCGCATATTCCGCGTACCAGCATGGACTGGCCGATCGAACCCGACGGTCTCCGCGAGACTTTGATGTTGCTGGATCGGACTTACTCGCTGCCGATCTACGTGATGGAAAACGGCACGGCGACCATCGACCACGTTGGCGACAATGGCGAGGTGCTGGATCAGGATCGCATCGATTACCTTCGGGCCTATATCGGCGCGATGGATGACGCGATCGCGGCCGGCGCCGATGTGCGCGGCTATTTCGTCTGGTCGCTCATGGACAATTTCGAATGGAATAGCGGCTTCAAGGAACGCTTCGGCCTCGTTCACGTCGATTACGCCACCTTGCAACGGCGGCCGAAGGCATCAGCGGCGTGGTATGCCGAGTTCATTCGCGCCCGGCGCCACAAGCAAGCGGCCGGACACGGCGCCGAGACGGTAGGCTGAACAGCCATGCCGGCCAACGCGCACGCAGGGACGCCGGAGGCCAGGGACGCGCCAAATACCGCGCACGGCGCACCGCACAACAACAATGCAAAGTTTCGGCTGGTCGCGCGCTTCTGGGCCAGCGCCCGCGGCTATTGGGGCCGCGACTCGCGCCGTGCGTGGGCGCTGACCATCGGCTTGATTTTTCTCGTCGCCGGCACGCTGGCCGTCGGCCTGGTGCTCAATCGCTGGAACAAGTGGTTCTTCGACGCCCTCGAACAGCGCAACGCCGCCGAACTGCTCCGGCAGGGACTGATCTTCGTGCCCTTGGCCGCCAGCAGCGTCGCCATGGGCGTCGCCAGCGTCTATTTCCGCATGACCATCCAGCGCCTGTGGCGCGCGTGGATGAACGGGCATGTCCTCGATCAATGGCTCGCTCATGATCGCTATTACCAGCTCAATCTGGTGCGCGGCGATCATCAGAACCCGGAGTATCGGATTTCGGAGGATCTTCGTGTCGCCACCGACGCCCCGGTCGATTTCGCCGTCGGCCTGCTGACGGCGGTGCTGTCAGCATCTGCCTTCATTGTCGTGCTGTGGACGATCGGCGGCTCGCTGTCGTTTCCGGTTGCCGGCATGACCGTCACCATTCCCGGCTTCCTGGTGCTCGGCGCCGTCGGCTATGCGCTGATCGGAAGCGTCTCCATGCTGTTCATCGGCCGGCGTTTCATCGTCGTGTCCGAGCAGAAGAACCAGACCGAGGCCGAGTATCGCTTCGTGCTGCAGCGCGTGCGCGAGAACGGCGAAAGCATCGCACTGCTCGGCGGCGAGAGCGAAGAACGCGCCGGACTGGAAAGGTCGTTCGCCAGTGTGCTCGGCCGCTGGCGCGACCTGTGCTTTCAGCACATGCGCACGACGGTGGTGTCGCACACCAGTTCGCTGGTCGTCTGGGCCGTACCGGTGTTGCTGGCTGCGCCGAAGTATCTCGATGGGTCGATGACCCTCGGCGCGGTGATGCAGGCGACGTCAGCCTTCGTCATCGTTCAGGGCGCCTTCGGCTGGATTGTCGATAACTATCCGCGCTTTGCCGACTGGACCGCATCGGCGCATCGCATCGCCTCTCTGCTGGTGTCGCTCGATGCTCTGGCGGCCGCCGAAAAGACCGGCAGCGGCCACATCAGCCGCGGCGTCACCGAGGAAGCGGCGCTGCGGCTGCGCAATGTTTCGGTGACGCTCGACGACGGCACGTCAGTGGTCGATGGCACCGAAGTAAGCATCGCGCCCGGTGAGAAGATTCTCGTCGTCGGCGAATCCGGCACCGGCAAGAGCACCCTGGTGCGCGCCATTGCCGGACTGTGGCCGTGGGGCGAAGGCGAGATCCTGTTCGGGCCTGGCTCGAAACTCTTTCTGCTGCCGCAGAAACCTTACATTCCCGTCGGCGCGCTACGGCGCGCGGCGACCTACCCGACGCCGGCAGAGCAGGTCGAGGTCGGGCACATCAAGGAGGCACTGGAGGCGGTGGGGCTCGGCTATCTCATCGAGCGCCTCGACGAAGAAGGTGTTGCCTGGGATCACGCCCTCTCGGGCGGGGAGAAGCAGCGGCTTTCGTTCGCCCGGCTGCTGATCCATAGCCCGTCGATTGCCATTCTCGACGAAGCCACCTCGGCGCTCGATCGCACCAGCCAAGAGCAGATGATGAGACTGGTGGCGGAACGCTTGCCGAAAACGACGTTGATCAGTGTCGGCCACAGACCGGAGCTGGAAGCGTTTCACGATCGCGAACTGGTCATGGAATGGCGCGCCGGCGGCTCCCGCCTTGTTCGCGATATCGACCTGAAGTCCTGGCTGCCGGTCCGTTCCGGCTGGTGGCGACGGCGCGCCGGCTGAGATGAGGCGGCGGGATCGCAAGATCGCTGCCGGGCCCCTGGGCCGTCACCGACGTTTTTAAACTGCGCAACAAGCCCGACAATTCCGCCCTAGCGAACGCGATCTCACGGCCGGCGACGATGATCGCGTTCATGGTTCACACGGGCGGAACGACACGGCGATTCCGATCGATAACAACGTCGCTCGCTTGACTCCGCGCGAAAAGAGCCTCGATATGAAATCAAGAATTTCGAATAAAGACAGGGGTGGAAACATGCGATCGTTCATTGCAACCATCGTGGCGTGCCTGACGCTCGGTGGCGCAGCCGATGCACAGCAGGCTTATCCGACTCGCAACGTAACGATCGTCGTGCCGTTCGGCGTCGGATCGTCGGTCGACATCTTCACCCGAGCGATGGCGCAACATCTTCACACAGAACTCGGTCAGCCATTCGTCATCGTCAATCGCCCCGGCGCCGGCGGCAATATTGGTGCGACATCCGTCGCCCAGGCGCAGCCGGACGGCTACACGCTTCTGATGGCGACCACCGGGCCGGCCGCCAACAACAAGTTCATGTACAAGGACATGGCTTTCGACCCCGACAAGGATTTCGAAGCCGTTGCTGTCATCGGAACGGCGCCGATCATCATCACGACGCGCCCGAACGCGCCGTTCAAGACGTTGAAAGAGATGGTCGACTACGCCAAGGCCAATCCGGACAAGCTGAACGTCGGCTTCCCCGGCAACGGTTCCCTTGGACACATCACCGGCGAACTCATCAAGTCGCGGCAAGGCCTGAAATTCGGCACCATTCAGTACAAGGGCTCCGGCGCGATCGTCGTCGACCTCGTTGGCGGCCAGATCGACCTCGCGATGGATTCAATCGCGCCTTACGTCGCACAGGTGAAAGAGGGAAAGCTGAGAGGGCTGGCGCTTGGCGCGCGGCAACGGTTTGAAGGACTGCCCGACGTCCCGACGATGGCGGAAGCCGGCTTCCCGTCGCTGGAAGCGAGCGTGTTCTATGCGATGCTGGCGCCGCGCGGCACGCCGGCCGAGATCGTGACCCGGCTCAACAAGGCGGCCAACGACTATTTGAAGACCGAAACCGCGATCAAGATCCTGGGCGGGGCCGGCATTCAGCCCAGTCAGAGCACGCCGGCCGAGGCGAAGAAGTACATCGCCGCCGAAGCCGCCAAGTGGGAGCCCATCATCAAGGGCGCCAATATCAGGTTCTGACCTGGATCGATGCGGTGAAGGGCGCGAGTACGTCACGTGGAAATGTCGGACGAGGACTATCGCCGCAAACGGCGGCAGGAGTGGGACGAGGCCGGCAAGCGCTATGACAAGCTCGCCACCGGCGCACTCGCCGATCTCTCGGCGCAGGCCGCCGCGCAGGTGCTCGCGATCGCCAAATTGCGCGACGGCGAAACGGTTCTCGATGTGGGAACCGGTCCCGGCAGCCCGGCGCTCGAAGCCGCTCCTCTCGTCTCGCCGAACGGCAAGGTTGTCGGCATCGATTTCGCGCCCTCGATGATCGTCGCGGCGCGGAAGCGCGCCGCCGAGCTCGGTGTGCGCAACGCCGAATTCACGGAGATGGAAGCCGAACAGCTCGGCTTTCCGGACGACAGCTTCGATGCCGCCATCTCGCGCTACGCCTATCCGCACTTCACGAATGCGCGGCTCGCCCTGAAAGAGACGCTCCGCGTCCTGCGCCCCGGCGGACGGCTGGTCGCGGCGATGCACGGCGCGGCGCAGAGCAATCCGTATTTCGGCGGGCCGATCGCCGCGCTGACCCGGTACCACGACGACCCGTCCCCGATCACCGAGCGCGGGCCGTTCGCGTTCTCCGAGCCCGGCTCGCTCGAAGCCGCGATGAAAGCGGCGGGTTTCAGCGACGTCGCAGTCCATATTCATAATACGACCATCGTCGTCATCGATTTCAACCAGTACTGGACGGCGCAGAAGGCCGGCGGCGCCGGCATCCGACGAGCACTGGACAAAGTGCCTGAAGCGCGGCGCGCCGAAGCGGAAGCCGCGGCGCTGGCGTCGATGCAGAAATATGTCGCCGGCAACAGGGGCTCTTTCCCCGCACAGATCATCGTTGGCGTCGGCTGGAAGCGCTGAGAGCTCGCGCGCTGCGCGAACGCGGCCGGCAAGCCGGCCCGCATGGCTACAAAACCCTCGTCTCTACAACGGCTTGGGCCAGCCGCCGCGCCCGCCTGCGGCGGCGGTGAAGGGCCTCGAAAACCCCCGATGGTTAATCGGGTCTTAACCTCGGCCCTCCTATTGTGCTTCACCCTTGGCCGCGGGGTGCTCCTGCGCGATCCCGACTGCCGGAAGCCGGTAATTGGTGTGATCGCGCCATAAACCCTCCCCGGCAATGTGTTTATTATGTCGATGACGTTGGCTCACCGCGAAAACCCCACCTCCGCCGCCGCGGCCGCCGAGAACAGCCGCTCGCCCTTCGTGCGGCTGACCGATCTCATCGCCGGCATCGCCCCGGGCAAGCCGGTCATCAACCTCTCGGTCGGCGAGCCGCAGCATGCGATCCCGGATTTCGTCGGCCCGGTGCTGGCACAGCACATCGCCGAATTCGGCAAGTATCCGGCCAACAAGGGCACCGACCCGTTCCGCCAAGCTGTCGCGCAGTGGCTCGGCCGCCGCTACAAACTGGCCAAGCCGGTCGATCCGGAAAGCGAAGTGCTGGTGCTCAGCGGCACGCGCGAAGGCCTGTTCCTCGGCGCCATCGCCGCGAAACGCTACGTCGGCAACCGTGTTGGCGCGCCGGCGATTTTGATTCCGAATCCGTTTTATGCCGCCTACGCAGCAGCAGCAGCAGCAGCGGATTGCGAGCCGGTCTATCTG
>JAHCKF010000194.1 GCA_026125925.1 Pseudolabrys sp. | reverse complement strand
GCCTGAGAGCGGTCAAAGGCGGCAAGAATGTCGTCGCGGCCCTTCAGCCGCGCGCGCGATCGTGCAACAAGCCAACCCATGTGTTTCCCCGCAAAATCTCAACCTGCCGATGCGATCTGGCACAGATTCGCCGCGCCGATGATTCAAACTACACCCCGCGGCTTACGCGGCGCTTAATCCGAGCGGCAAGCGATCTTGATAACCTATCAATGGCGACGAGGCCGGCGGCGGCATCGCGCCGGAACTCCGCGGCGGGGCCGGCGCGCAGAAGTTCCAGGCACAAACGCTTAACCGCTCCGCAACGGACGTCCGCCTAGGTTTGCCGCAGCCAACAGGAAAACCCGTATGCTGACGCGCCTCGTCTATCACTCGGAAAATCATCTCGGCGCCAAGGGCGCGATCGCCGGCGGTTCCAAAGTCGCCATGATCGACGACCTCAACGCCATCCTCGCCGCCTCCCAGCGCAACAACGAGAAGGCCGGGGTCACCGGCGCCCTGATTTTCGACACCGTGTGGTTCATCCAGATCCTCGAGGGCGAGCGCGAGGCGGTGTCGGCGGTGCTACGCCGGATCATGGGCGACGAGCGCCACGACGAACTCACGGTGATGGACTGCCGGCCCGCCGAGGCGCGATTTTTCGGCAACTGGTGGATGGGCTTCGCCATGCTGCGCGGCGACAACGGCGCGCTGTTCGCGCGGCACGGCATCGGCGCGCGGCTCGATCCGCGCCGGTTGTCGGGCGATCAGGCCGTGGCGCTGGCGACTGACCTTGCCGCCGCCGGCCTCGATCGCAAGGTCGCATAAGAAGACGATACCGCCCGTCGGTCCCGGCGCCTTGCTATCATCCGCCCAACGAACACATCAGGGCGGATACGCGAGGGACAAACATGTCCACCATCTCCGGTAATGCCGGTCCCCATAAGACCGATCCGGTGGTGCGCAAGATCACCGCGGCCGATGTCGTCGAGGCGATGGTCAAGGGCTTGCGCGACTTCCAGGCGGCGCCGCTCTATGGTCTCGCCTGCGGCGCGCTCTATGCGCTGGGCGGCGTGCTCATCCTGCTCTCGGTCACGGCGCTGGGCATGAGCTATCTCGCCTATCCCCTGGCCGCGGGCTTCGCGCTGATCGGACCCTTCGTCGCCATCGGCCTTTATGAAGTGAGCCGGCGCCGCGAGGCCGGCGAGCCGCTGGCGCTCGCCGCCATTTTCGCCACGGTGAAAAGCCGCGGCGAGATCGGCTGGATGGCCTTTGTCACCGTGTTCATCTTCCTGATGTGGATGTACCAGGTGCGGCTGCTGATGGCGCTATTCCTCGGCCTCAACGTCTCCTTCGCCTCGTTCGATGGTTTCATCACCGCGGTGCTCACGACCAATGCCGGGCTCCTGTTCCTTGCCATCGGCAATCTCGACGGCGCGGTGCTGTCGCTGATCCTGTTCTCGCTCACCGTGGTGTCGTTTCCGCTGTTGCTCGAGCGCGACGTCGATTTCATCACGGCGATGATCACCAGCGTGCGCGCGGTGGTGGCGAGCCCGCTGCCGATGATCGGTTGGGCGGCGGCGATCGTCGTGCTGCTGATCGTCTCGGCGCTGCCGGCCTTCCTCGGCCTGATCGTCACGCTGCCGGTGCTCGGCCACGCCACCTGGCATCTTTATCGGCGCATCGTGGTGCCGGTGGCGGAATCATCCGGGGCATAACCAAACACTCTTGTCATCACCGGGCTTGTCCCGGTGATCCCGCTTAGGAACGCACGAACCTAAGCGGGATGGCCGGGTCAAGCCCGGCCATGACAGAAAGAATTAGCGCCATGCACTCACTCCTGCACCCAGCGCTTGATCGGTCCCAACTGCGGCGTCTTGTGGTCAAGCTTGACGACGGTGTCGTCGATGTAGCACCAGCCCCAGCCTTCCGGCGGGTCGTACCCCTCGATGATCGGATGGCCGGTCGCGTCGAAATGCGCGCGGGCGTGTTTGTTGGGGGAATCGTCGCAGCAGCCGACATGGCCGCAAATGCGGCACAGCCGCAGGTGCACCCACCAGTCGCCGGACTTGAGGCACTCCTCGCAGCCTTTGGCCGAGGGCGTGACGTCGCGGACCTGGTCGATATGCGTGCATTTCAGCGTCATGGACGGGCCTTTCCTGGTGCGGGACCGATGCTAGGGCGGCAAGGCCTTGCCGCCAACCTTTCGGTAACCGCCCCGCGCCTAGGCTCGCGGCCATGGGCAGTGTCTCCTCCTTCGACCGGATGTTGCGGCGGCCGCGCCGGGCCCAGCGGCTGCGCTCGCTGCTCCGCCCGCCAAGCCGGCCGGGACTTGGCCCTGTCGTGCGGCGCTATTTCGGCTTCCTGGTGCTCGCCGGCTGCGTCGGCGCCATCGCGCTCGCCAATCTCTGGCGCGAGGCGGCGACAGCGGCGGTGCCGCCGACCGACTGGGTGCTGGTCCGCGCCGTCGATGGTGACACTCTGACCGCCCAGCACATGGGCAAGCCGCAGCGCATTCGCCTTGCCGGCATCGACGCGCCGGAATTGCGCCAGACCTGCCGCGATGCCAATGGACGCGACTGGTCCTGCGGCGCCGCGGCGCGCATGCGGCTCGCCGGGCTGGTGGCCAAAGGCTGGATGAGTTGCACGCCGCAAGGCGAGGATCGCTATGGGCGGCTGCTCGCCACCTGCTCCTCAGGCGATGTCGCCGATATCGGCGCGGCGCTGGTGCGGGATGGTTACGCCGTCAACTACAGCCGCTATACCAGCGACTATGCCGCGGCCGAACACGAAGCCCGCACCGCGCGCCGCGGCGTCTGGCAAGGCGCCTTCGACAATCCGGAAGAGTGGCGTCATGCGAAGCGGCGTTAGCAGCCTGGCCGTCGTGCTGATCGCACTGGCGCTGCCAGCGACGGCCCTGCCCTTGCGCGCCGCTCCGGTCCACGAGGTGAAGGTCGTCAAAAAGAAGAAGCACCACGTCCGCCGCATTCCGCCCGGCGTCGGCTTCCTGCCCGGCTATCGCACACCGGCGCAGATCGAGCGCGACCGCGAAAAGGAATGGCGGCGTAACCGCCGCGCCTATTTCCGCAACGGTGGCCCACCGATCTATTACTACACGTGGGGTTATCCCAACCCGCGCTTCTATCGCGGCCGCTGGAACGGCGGCTCGTTCGGCCCGTGCTGGACCGTCACGCCGATCGGCTACCAGTGGAATTGCGGGCGCTGACGCCGATACCGCCGGTAAGCGGCCTTTGGTGCGAATCGCGAGCCGCCGTTATGGTTAGAGCGACCGCCAAACGGAGGGTTGATCGATGGCCAAACGCACGACGCTCTATTCGTCGAAAGGCAAGAAGCTCTATGCCGTCCGCGACAAGGACGGCAAGTTCAAAGACATCCAGACCTACAAGCGCGCGCATACGCTCGATATGAAGCGCAAGTCGAAGAGCGAACTCGCCGGCGCGAAAAAGAAGAAGAAAACGGCGAAGAAGGCGAAGAAAACCGTGAAGCGGAAAAAGCGCCTCTAGGCGCGGTCGTCACGCGGGGCCGGCTGTAGCCGGCACTCCGTCACGCCGTCTCTTTCTCGCGCGCGTCGTACACCTTGACGGTGGCGCCGACGTTCTCGCGCTTGAGCTTGAGTCCGGCCGACAAGGCGGCGGTCAGCGAGCAGAAATGCGAGATTCGTTTGCCGGCGAGCTCGACGACGAAGTCGGGATCGTGGGCGGCATTCGTGGTCACGGCTGTATCGGGCATCGGAGCCTCACTTTCGCGCCATTCCTTGCCATCCGGTCGTCGTCGCAGGCTTGGCAAGGGTGGCGCTTATGCACGCTTCACCCCCGGACGGCGGCATGATTCCGCCGGTCCGTTAAAATTGTCTGAAAATGCGAATTCCCTATGAATATCAGGCGTGTTGCCGGTCGGAGTCGATCGGGATCACCTGTCCGGAGATCGTCTTCGCGGCTGGAGAAGCAAGGAATACCGCCAGCGCCGCAATGTCCTTGGGATCGACGAACTTCTTGATCGAGGTGTAAGCGAAGGATTCGTCCTGCACCTCCTTCACTGACTTGCCGGAGATCTGCGCCCGGCCCTGGAACACGCGCTGGATGCGGTCACCCTCCACCTGCCCGGGCGCGATGGCGTTGGCGCGGATGCCCCAGGCGCCGAGTTCGACGGCCAAGGTCTTGGTGAAGCCGATGACGCCCCACTTCGTCGCCGCGTACGGCGAGCGGTTGGCGAAGCCAAAGCGGCCGGCGATCGAGGTCATGTTGATGATGACCCCAGCCTCCGACTCCTTCAGCGCCGGGATGGCGAGCCGGGTCACGTCGAACATGCCGGTGAGGTTGATCGCCACGACCTTGTCCCAGTCGTCAGGCGGATACTGGTCGACCGGCAACGTCATGCCGGCGACGCCGGCATTGTTGATCAGCACGTCGAGCCCGCCGAGCGCGGCGATCGCCTCCGGCACCATCTTTTCGATCTCGGCGCGCTGGGCGATATCGCAGCGCCGGGCGATGAGACCGGGGATTTCCTTCGCCATGTCGGCGAGGCCCTTGTCGTCGATGTCGCAGATGAAGACCTTGGCGCCGGCCTTGGCGAAGGCGCGCGCAAATTCGCGGCCGATGCCGGCGGCGCCGGCGGTGATCAGGACTTTCTGCGGCATGAAGTCTCCTCCCTATGGCGCAAAGCATAAGCGGAGACGCGCGGCGGCCGCTACTCCTCTTTCTCAGTCGTGAAATAGAGCGGATAGCCGTTCATCTTGCCGAGATCGGTCGCCTCTTTGGCCTTGGTCTCGGCGACGTCCCGGGTATAGACGGCGATGACGCAGGCGCCTTTCTGATGCGCGGTCATCATCACCCGATAGGACTGGCTTTCGTTGAGGCGGAAAACGGCCTTGAGAACCTGCACGACGAACTCGCGCGGCGTGTAGTCGTCGTTGAGCAGGATCACCTTCCACAGCGGCGGCCGGGCGATCTTGGTCTTCGGCTTGGTGCGCGGCTTTGTCGTGGTGCCGGGATTGTCGACCGGGCTCATGAGGGCGTTCCGTTGCTCCTGCGCCGCGCCGGAATCCTGTTGCCGGCGGGGGTCCCCCGATTGCCTATCATCGCAACTCCGGCCTAGAAGCAAAAGCCCTGAAAAAGTCGGGGCCTGGACAAATCACAAAAACGCCGTTGCGGGGGAACCTGGATGCCGACCGTTCTGCTGACCCATACGCCCGATATGCTCGCCAATTACTACGGCGAGCGCGCGCTCAAGGCGTTGCGCGCATTGTGCGACGTGCGGCTCAACGAGACCGGCGAGGTGCTCGATGCCGCGGCCCTCGCCAACGCGGCGCAAGGCTGTCAGATCATCGTTTCCGACCGCCAGACGCCCGGGCCGGCCGAGTTCTTCGCCCAGGCGCCCGCCTCGCTCGCCGCCTTCCTGCGGGTCGCCGTCGACATCCGCAACATCGACGTGGCTGCCGCCTCGAAGATCGGCGTGCTGGTGACCCACGCGACGCCCGGCTTCATCGCCTCGGTTGCCGAACAGGCGATCGGCTACATGATCGACCTCGGCCGCCATACGCTCGATTACACCAACGAATATCGGTCCGGCGGCGATCCGGAATCGCGCATGGGCAAGCAGTTGTCCGGCGCCACGCTCGGCATTCTCGGCTACGGCGCGATCGGCCAGCACCTGGCGCGCATCGGCGTCGTGCTCGGCATGAAGGTGATGGTGTCGGACCCGTTCAAGACCATCGCCGAGCCGGGCGTTACCCAGGCTTCGTTCGAGGAAGTCGTGGCGCAATCGGATTTCCTCGTCTGTCTGGTCATCGCCAATGAGCAGACCGAAAACCTGATGAACGCCGCGGCCTTCGCGCGCATGAAGAAGTCGGCCTATTTCATCAACGTGTCGCGCGGCAATCTGGTGGACGAGAAGGCCCTCGAACAGGCCCTCGACCGCAAACAGATCGCCGGCGCGGCGATGGATGTCGGCCGCGCTCCGGATCAGAAGCCGTCGCTGTTCTTGGCGAAGCGGCCCGATGTGATCGCGACGCCGCACACCGCCGGCCTCACCCCGGACGCCGCCGAGCATCAGGCCTTCGACACGGTCAACCAGGTCAAGGAACTTCTGGCCGGACGCATGCCGCCCGGCGCCGCCAATGCCGAGGCCGCGCAGCGGCTCAGTGCGTTCAAAAAATAACGCAGCCCCCAAGGCTTACTGCCGGATGGAACAATGTTCCCTGTGCGGCGTTGAAAGGCATGCATCAATTTCGGGGGTGATATGCCGATCAATCGCAATGTTCTGATCCTTGCCGTCGCGGTGCTGTGTGTCGCGGTCGGCGCGCTCGGCTACAAGGTCTACCAAGACAATCGCGAGCCGAAGGGCGTGCAGCTCAACATCGGCTCCGGCGGCATCTCGGTCGAGAAGAAGTAGCACGCGCAATAGTTTGCGGCGTCGTTGCATGAGGCCCGCGGCATCAGCCGCGGGCCTCGTTTTCGTTTGCGTGCACGTGTCCGGTCCTGTGTCGCGGCGTATGCGAAGCTCGCGCGCGCCGTTCATCATTCGTGATCGGTTACGTCAGCCTTGCTGCTTCATTTGCCGCGGGCGATGCCGATAGCATTCGTGCCGGGGAGCGTGGGACAAGCCCGCACGGTGAGCATGAACATAACGTCATGCGCCGCGTGCCAAGGACAGGAGGCATAAGGATGAGCCCGCACGCCCGCAGTGAAATCGATCTGCTGAGGAGGTCCATGCGTTACCGACCGGCTCATGAATGCGCCCAGTGTGGCGAGGCGCTCTATCTGCCGGAATTTTCAGAGTGGCTCGATACGGG